>JAEULV010000127.1 GCA_016793065.1 Hyphomicrobiaceae bacterium | reverse complement strand
CTGGCGCTGGCCGGAACGCCTTTCCGGTTGATCGACCGCACCCAGCCCTGGCCGACGAGCTTCGACGCCGCCGGTCGGCCGCGGCCGCGTCGCGCCGGCGTCAGCTCCTTCGGCTTCGGCGGCGTCAATGCCCATGTCGTGCTCGAGGCCGCCGATTTCCCCGCCCTTCGCGCCGAAGCCGCGACGCCCAACCTGTTCGTGCTGTCGGCCCGCGACGACGAGCGCCTGCGCGCCTATGCCGACGCGGTCGAGCGCTGGCTGGCGACGAACGATCCCTCGCTCGCCGCCCTGTGCCACACCGCCCGCGTCGGTCGCGAGCCGATGAAGGCGCGTTTCGCCGTCATCGCATCCGATCTCGCCGACCTGCGCGCCGCCCTGCGCCGGTTCGCCGACACCGGCGAACTCCCGCCGCTCGCCGCCGTCGAACCAGGCTCGCCCGTCCTCGCCGGCCTGCTCGCCCGCTGGCTGGCCGGCGAAACGCCCGACTGGTCGGCCCTCGTGCCCGTCGACCGCCGGTTCGTGTCGATGCCGACCTATCCCTTCGCCCGCCAGCGCCACTGGTGCGACGGCCACCCGCCCTTCGGCTATCGCGTCGCCGCCCTGCTCGCCACCGCGACCGCCGCCGACACCGGCGCCGACACCGGGGCGGGCGCCTCGATCCCGGACCGGGTCGCGGCGATCGTCGCCGCCGTCCTCGGCCATGTCACGGTCGATCCCGACGCCGCTCTTGCCGACCTCGGCGCCGATTCGATCCTCGCCGCCCAGATCCACGGCCGCATCGCCGGGCAATTGCGCGTCCGCCTGCCGCTTGGCGCCATGATCGAGGCCGGCACCGTCGCCCGCATCGCCGCCATGGTCGCCGCCGCCAGTCCGACCGCTCCCGCGTCCGACAGCGCTCCGGCCATCGCGCCCCTTGCCGCCGCCCCGGATGCCGCCACCCCGGATGGCGGCACCGACGAGCCCCTTGGCCGCCGTCCCTCCGGCGTCGATCCGCTGTCGGTCGCCCAGACCCAATTCGCCTTCCTCGACTATCTCGATCCCGGCAATCCGGCGTTCAACCTGCCCGGCGCCATTCGCGTCGATGGTCCCTTCGCCATCGCCGCCGCCATTGCCGGGTTCCGCGATGCCGTCGCCGCCCACGCGGCGTTGCGCAGCCGCATCCGCTTCGTCGATGGCGCCCCCGCCCTCACCGTGTCGCCGCAGGCCGACGCCCCGGTCGTCTGCGTCGATCTTGCCGACCAGCTGCCGGCCGACCGCGCCGCGCAGGTCGTCGAACACCTTCGGACCTTCGTCGCCGCCCGGTTCGATCTCGCCGCCGGCCCGCTCTGCCGCCTGCTGATCCTCGAACTCGGTGACGAGGATCACATCGTCGCCCTCGTCGTCCACCACATCGTCGCCGATGCCGCCTCGGTGGCGATCCTGCTGCGCGAAGTCGTTGCCGCCGGCGAGGGTGCCGCGCCGCCGGCACCCCGTTCCGTCGGCTACCCCGATTACGCCTGGTGGGAATCCCGCCACCTGCCGGCCGTCGTCGAGCGAGAACTGCCCTGGTGGCGCGCCGAACTGGCCGGCTTGCCGGCATCGCTGCCGCTGCCGTTCGATCGGCCCCGCCCGTCAAGCCCGAGCTATCGCGGCGGTTCGGTCCGGTTCGATTTCGACGCCGCGACCGGCGCCGCGATCCTGGCCTTCGCCCGCCAGCGCCGCACCACGCCCTTCGTCGTCCTGCTCGCGGCGTTCCAGTGCCTGCTCAACCGGCTGAGCGACGCCGACGACATCGCCGTCGGCGCGCCCTACGCCAATCGCTCGATGCCCGGCACCGCCGACATGGTCGGCCCGCTCGCCTATGCCCTGATCCTGCGCGGGCGTCTTTCCGCCTCTGCCGATTTCGAGCATCTGCTCGCCGACGTCCGTCGCGGCGTCCATGCCGCCTTCGATCACCTCTACGTCCCCTATACTCGCCTGGTCGAGGATCTGGCGCCGCCGCGCCGGGTCGGCCTCAATCCGCTGTTTCAGGTTCTGTTCAACGTCATCCCGCTCGCCGGCCTGCCCGACGGCTGGACGGCGCTGGACCTCGACCCCGACCACACCGACTACGACCTGTCGATGCGGCTCTATCTCGGCCACGGTCCGATCAAGGGCGTGCTGCAATTCGCCCGCGACCTGTTCGACGACGGCACCGCCGGCCTGATCGCCGGCTATTTCCGCGATCTCGTCGCCGTGCTGGTCGACTATCCCGACATCCGCCTCGATCAGCTCCAGCTGCCGGAGGAACTCGCCGACCGCAAGGCCCGCGCTTTGGCCCGCGCCGCGCCGCTGCACCTGCGCGTCGTCTCGACCTTCACCGACCGGCCCTTGCAAGACGGCATCGACCACTGGGCCCGCGTCGCCGACCGGCCGGCGACGGTGACCTTCGCCGGCTACAATCGCTTGTTTCAGGAGCTCTACGCCCCCGCCGGCCTGCTCTTCGGCTCGCAGCCCGGCCATAACCTGCTGATGGTGCGGCCCCGCGACTGGTTGCGCCATGCCGGCCCCGCCGCGGCATCAAGGCCGGCCGAGATCGTGGCGGCCCGCTTCGACGACCTTGCCGAGGCGCTCCAGGCGGCGTGCCCGCGCTTCGGCGGCCCCACCCGCCTCATGCTGCTGCCGGCGCCGGCCGATCCCGCGCTGATCGCGCCCGAGGTCGAGGCAGAGCTCGAAGCCGCCTTCGTCGCCCGCCTCGCCGGCCTGCCCGGTCTCCATGTCCGCCTCTGGCGCGACGTCGCCGCCCTCTATCCGGTCGCCGCGCCCTTCGACCCGGTCGCCGACGAGACCGGCCACGTCCCCTATGGCCGCGAGGCCTTCGCCGCGCTGGCCAGCGACGTCGCCCGCTGGATGGTCGCCGATCCCGCGCTCGCCTGGGACATCCCGGCCGCCGATGTGGTCGCCGCAATCGACCGCCATGCCCGGCCGGGCGCGCCAACCCGGCGCCAGCCCTTCGCCGCGCCCGAAACCGACCTGCAGCGGCGCATTCATCGGGCCTTCGCCGCCACGCTCGGCATCGACGATTTCGGCATCGACGACAGTTTCTTCGATCTCGGCGGCCATTCCCTCGCCGCGATCTCGCTCCTGTCCCGCATCGACGCCGCGCCCGATGTCCGCCTCACCGTCGCCGACGTCTTCATGGCGCCGAGCGTACGGGCGCTGGCGCGCCGCGTCGCCGAGGGCGGCGACCGCGACCATTTCGTCGATCTCGCCACGGCCGCCGTCCTCGACCCCGATATCCGGCCGCTGCCCCACCCGCCGGCAGCCCGGCCGGCGGCGATCCTCCTCACCGGCGCCACCGGCTTCGTCGGCCGCTTCCTGCTGCGCGAAATGCTCGACCGCACCGAGGCGCGGATCTTCTGCCTGCTGCGCGCGCCTGATGCCGATGCCGGCATGGCCCGGCTGCGCGCCACCCTGCAACGTTGGTCGCTGTGGCGCGACACCGACGCGGCCCGGCTGGTCGCGGTGCCCGGCGATCTCGCCGCCCCCGATCTCGGCCTCGGCGACGCCGACCACGCCCGGCTCTGCCGCGAGGTCGATGCCATCTGCCACAACGCCACCAGCATGAACCATCTGGAAAGCTTCGCCAGCGCCCGCGCCGCCAATGTCGATGGCGTCGCCGCCCTTCTGCGCATCGCCGTCACCGGCCGGCCGAAGCTGGTCAATTACGTCTCCACCCTGGCGGTGTTCAGCGCCATCGGCCATGACGGCACCCGCCGCGTCGATGAAACGACGCCGATCGACCAGGAAAAGCATCTGTTTTCCGCCGGCTACACCACCAGCAAGTGGGTCGGCGAACAGCTGGTTCACCTCGCCGCCGCGCGCGGCATCGCCTGCAATGTCTTCCGCCTCGGCCTCGTCACCGGCGATTCGGCGCTGGGGCGCTACGATCCGCAACAATCCTTCCACCGCCTGCTCGACAGCTGCATCCGCATCGGCGCCGGCTTCGACGGCTACGCCTACGATCTGGTGATCACCCCGGTCGATTACGTCGCCCGCGCCCTCGTCCATCTCGCCGCCCGGCATCCCGCCGGCGGCGGAATCTTCCACCTCTCGTCGATGGAGGTGACGCCGGTCGATCAGGTCTTCCGGCTCTACAACCGCCTCGCCGCGCCGCCGCTGGCGATCCTGCCGCATCGCGACTGGCTGGAGGTGGTGCGCCGCCGGTTCGAGGCCGGCGAGACGCTTGCGATCATGCCGCTGGTTCATGCCCTGCTCGGCCTCGATGCCGCCACGCTCGATCGCCTGACGGAATTGCACAATCGTACAAGGCAAATTTACGATTGCAGCATCACGCAATCAGAGCTAGAGGTGTCCGACATCTGCATGCCCGTCTTCGGGCCGGATCTATTCAAGACCTATCTTATGGGAATGCAATCGGAAAATGGGTTTGAAAGCCTGACGTTGATCGACGCCCGTCCGCCGCGTCGCGCCGAACTGGAGCTGGAGCCGTGCTGAAACCGTTCTACTACGCCTCTGACGCCGATTGCACCGCCCTTGACGGCCTCGTCGTCGGCATCATCGGCTATGGCGGCCAGGGCCGCGCCTTCGCCGCCAATCTGCGCGACAGCGGCGTCGCGGTCCGCATCGGCAACATCGCCGACGCCTATCGCGACAGCGCCGTCGCCGACGGCCATACCGTCCTCGACATCGAAACCGCCGTCCTTGGCGCCGACATCGTCGTGCTGCTCATCCCCGACGATGCCCACAAGCAGGTGTTCGACACCGCCATTGCCCCGGTGATCCGCCCCGGCTCGACCCTGATCGTCGCCCATGGCCATTCGCTCAGCCATGGCGAGGTGGTTCCGGTTGCCGGCGTCGATCTCGCCATGCTGGCGCCGCGCATGTATGGCGACCCGATCCGTGCCTATTACCTCGCCGGTGCCGGCGCGCCGGCCTATCTCGACATCGTCGCCGACGCCACCGGCAAGGCGCTCGCCCGCGTGCTGGCCGTCGCCGATGCCGTCGGCTTCACCCGCGCCGGGGTCATGCCGCTCGATCATCGGCAGGAGACCATTCTCGACCTGTTTCAGGAGCAATTCGTCGCCCCCGCCCTCGTCGATCTGGTCGAAACCAGCTTCCGCGTGCTGGTCGAGCGCGGCTTCGATCCGCGCGCGGCGTTGCTGGAGGTCTACGGTTCCGGCGAGATCGGCAAGATGATGCTCGACGGCGCCGCCATCGGCCTCGACGAGGTGATCCGAACGCAAGGGTCGCCCGCCTGCCAGGTCGGCTACCACCTCTACCGCGACCGGCTGTTGCCCGAGGCACTGACCGCCCGCGCCCACGAGATCCTGACCGGCATCGAGAACGGCCCGTTCGCCGCGTTGATGTCGACCGAGGCCGCCGCCGGCTACCCGCTGCTCGCGGCTGCCCGCCGTGCCGGCGACGCCCGCGCCCTGACTCGCGTCCACCACGAGGTCCGCGCCGCCTTCCGCTTTCCCGGCGACAAGGCCGATCGCCTCTATGCCGCCGGGGGTGACGCATGAGTGCCGTCGTCATCGCCGCCACCTTCACCGCCCGCCCGCTGGAAAAGCCGCTGCTTGAGGCCGGTGCCGGCGCGGTCGCCTTCGCGCCCTACAACCGGCTGATGCAGTGGCTGCTCGATCCGCCCCCGGCCGTGCCGGGCGAGATCCCGGTCCTGCTGATCCGGGTCGAGGACTTCGTCCGAGGCGACAAGGCGACCGCCGCCGCGCGCGTCGCCGCCATGGCCGAACGCGCCGATGCCCATCTTCAGGCGCTCGGCCAGTTCCTCGCCCGCCGCCCCGGCATCCGCCCGTTGCTGCTGCTGGTGCCGTCGGCCGATGCCGCCGCCTGCGCCGCCGCCGAGGCGGGGTTTCGTGCCCTCGACAGCGTCGGCCATCTCGATTGGCGCCGCGTCGTGGCCGCCGCCGGCGATGCCCGCCTGTTCGATCCCATCGCCGATCGCCTCGGTCACGTGCCGATGACACTTGCCGCGTTCCGGGCCGTGGCGGCCGAGATCCACGCCGCCTGCGACGCCCTGCCGCCGGACCCGACCGCCCGGGCCGGGCTTGCGCCAGCCGCGACCCCGGCCGGCATGCCCGCGCCGGAACCGGACGGCGCCGCCGCCCTCGACCGTTTCCTCCGCCGCCTCCAGTTGCGCGTCGCCTGCCGGCCGATCATCGAACCGGCGCAGTTCGCCGTCGCCGCCAAGCTCGCCCATACGGTTGCCAGCTTCCACGCCAGCGGCCGGCGCCTGACCGAGGCCGATCTGCGCGCCGCCCTTGCCGGCGGCGCCACCGTCGGCTGGCTGATCGAGGTCGCCGACCGCTTCGGCGACTATGGCCCGAGCGGCTTCCTGCTCATCGATGCCGGCGAAACGCCGGTCTTGCGCGAATTCGTGCTGAACTGCGTCATTCTCGGCAAGCAGGTGGAACATGCCCTGGTCGCCGCCCTTGCCGCCCGCGCCGGCGCGGCGGCACCGCTTCTTGCCTTCGACCACGCCGACCTGCCCGGCAATGCCGACGCCACCGGCTTCCTGCGCGCCCTGCACCGCATCGCCGGCGTCGATCATTCGCCGGCGCCCGGCGCGGGGTCCTTCGTCTTCGCCGTCGATCGCCTCGCCGATGCCGCCCGTGCCCTCGCCACATCGCCGCAGGCGGTGGCGGAGGTCGCGGTCGATCTCGCCCCCGGCTGGCCGGCGGCGCGCCGGCCGGAAAGGAGCGCCGATGTCGCGGTCGCCTGAGCTGCACCTGTGGGACATCGACCTTGCCGATCCCGGCTGGGACGCCGGCGCCGATACGCTTGACGCCGCCGAAGCCGCGCGCTTTGCCCGCATCGTCGTCGCGTCCGCCGCAACCCATCAGCGCCGCGCCCGCATTGCCCTGCGCCACCTTCTCGGCCGACACATCGACGCCCGCCCGCGCGACCTCGCCTTCGCCTATGGCGCCCATGGCAAGCCGGCGCTCGATGGCCGCCGCCACGGCGCGTCCCCGCCGGAGTTCAACCTCTCCCACAGTGGCGATCGGGCGATCCTCGCCATTGCCGCCGCTCCGGTCGGCGTCGACATCGAGCGCGGCGACCGCGACCTGCCGGATCTCGACCGGCTGCTTGACATGACCTGCGCCGCCGCCGAGCGCGCCGGGCTGGCCGGTCTTGCCCCGGCCCGCCGCCGCGCCGCCTTCTTCCGCCTCTGGACCCGCAAGGAGGCCTATTGCAAGGCGATCGGCCTTGGCCTTGCCCAGCCGATGCATCGCTTCGCCCTTGCCGAAACCCCGGCCGGATCCATCGTCACCGACGCGGATGCCCCGGCCCCGCTGCCCCAAGAGCGCGATCTGCCGGCCCCGCCGCATCGCTGCGGCGGTTTGCATCAACTCCCGCACCATGTCGTCGACCTGCCGGTGGCGCCCGGCTGGTTTGCCGCCGTCTGCTCGCCGCATGCCGCCCCGGCCCTGCGCCGCCGCCAAGCCCATCCCCCGGTCGGAGGCGTGTGAGCATGGACGGGTTCGTGCTGATCGTTGCCTGTCTCGGCCTCGGCATGCTGCTCGCCCGGACGCGGGGCATGCCCGAAACGCTTGCCGCCTCGCTCGCCGCCTATGCCGTCCGCGTCGCCCTGCCGGCGCTGGTGCTGCAACGCCTGCACGCCATCGCCTTCGATCCGAGCGTCCTGCTGCCGGCACTGGCGCCGGTCGTCGTCTTCCTCGTCGTGGCGCTGGCAACCCTGCTGCTGGCGCGGGTCCTCGCCCTCGGCCCGGCGACGGTCGGCTGCCTCATTCTTGTTTGCGGCAGCGGCAACACCTCCATCGTCGGCGTGCCGGTCGTCGCCGCCCTTCTCGGCGATGCCGCCGTCGGCTTCGCCCTCGTCGCTGATCAGGCCAATTTCATCGTCCTGTCGATCGCCGGACTGACGGTCGCCAATCTCTATGCCGCCCGCCGCGATCCGCCCGCCGTAATCCTGCGCCGGATCGTCACCTATCCGCCGGTGATCGCCATGACGCTGGCGCTGGCAACCCGCCCCTTCGCCTATCCGCCGGCGCTCGAACACCTGCTCGCCGCCCTTGCCGCCACCCTGTCGCCGGTGGCGATCGTCTCGGTCGGCGCCGGCCTGCGCCTGCGCCAGACCGGCCCGCGCCTGCGCGATTTCGCCCTCGGCCTCGGCCTCAAGCTGGTGCTGGCGCCGGCGGCGATCCTCGCCCTCTACACCCTGTTGCCCCACGCCGGAGGCGACGCCTTCGCCGTTTCGGTGCTGCAGGCCGGCATGCCGCCGATGATCGTCGCCGCCCTCATCGCCGTCGAGCGCGATCTCGATCCGCAGCTGGCGTTGCTGCTCTCCGGCTTCGGCATCCCGATTTCGCTCGTCACCGCCTCCCTGTGGAGCCTCGCATGCTGATGCCCGCCTTTTCCTCCTGGGTCGAGCGCGACGGCCTGTGCTATCGGGCCGGTCGTCTGACCTTCGCCGGCCGCGACGTCGCCGCCTTCGCCGCCGCCTTCGACGAACCGGTCTTCCTGCACGACGGCGACCGCGCCCTTGCCAATCTCGGCCGCATCGGCGCCGCGTTGGCGGGGAGGGGGCTTCGCCACCGCGTCTATTTCGCCATGAAGGCCAATCGCTTCCGTCCGCTGCTGAGCCACATGCGCGCCGGCGGCGTCTTCGGCCTCGATGTCTGCTCCGCCGAGGAACTGCGCGAGGCGCTCGCCTGCGGTTTTGCCCCCGAGCGGATTTCCTTCACCGCCCATGGCCTCACCGCCGCCGCCGCCGCGCTTCTCGCCGCCTTTCCGGCGATCGTCGCCAATCTCGACACCATTTCGGCGATCCGCCGCCTCGGTCGGCTGGCGCCGGGGCGGGAAATCGGCCTGCGCCTCAATCCCGGCGTCGGCGTCGCCTATCGCGACAGCGAGTTGCTCGCCTATTCCGGCGCCAGCGTCAGCAAGTTCGGAATCTATCCCGAGCACCTCGACGCGGCCATCGCCTGCGCCCGCGACCATGGCCTCACCGTCACCGCGCTGCATTGCCACGCCGGCTGCGGTGTGCTGACGCCGCAGCTCGACGCCTATGCCCGCGTCCTCGCCGCCGTCGCCGCCGGCCTCGATCGCCTGCCCGACGTCCGCCTGGTCAATCTCGGCGGCGGCCTCGGCGTGCCCCACCGCGACGACGATGCCGCGCTCGATCTTGCCCGCTGGGCCGATCTCATCGCCGCGACATTCGCCCGGCGGGATGTCGAGATCGCCGTCGAGCCGGGCGACTACGCCGTCAAGGATGCCGGCTTCCTGGTGCTGCGCGTCAATTATGTCGAGGAAAAGCGCGGCGTCCGCTTCGTCGGCCTCGATGGCGGCTTCAACCTGGCGATCGAGCCGGCCTTCTACGGCCTCGCCTGCGTGCCGCTGCCCTGCCTGCCGCGCCCCGGGCCGCTTCGCCCGACGACGCTCGCCGGCAACATCAACGAAGCCCTCGACATCTGGGCCCGCGACGTCGCCCTGCCGCCGATCGAGGAAGGCGACCGCGTCGCCCTGGTCAATACCGGCGGCTACAGCGCCTCGATGAGTTCCAACCACTGCATGAACGGCCGGTTCCGCGAATTCCTCTTCGCCGGCGCCGCCCCATCCAGCTACGCCCCAACCAGCCAAGCCGGGAGGCAGCAATGAGCGTTCTGGAACGTCAACTGGTGGAAATCGGCCGCCGGGTGCTGGAAACCGAGCATTTCGGCCCCGGCGCCACGATGGAATCGCTGCCCGAATGGACCTCGCTCCGCCACGTGCTGCTGCTCGGCGAGATCGCCGCCAGCTTCGGCGCCGATATCCGCATCGAGGATGCCTATCGGCTCGATTCCTTCGCCCGGCTCATCGCCCATCTCCAGCCCGGCATCGCCGCGTCGGCCGTCGCCCCGGCCGCCGCCGAGGCCCCGCTGCCCGAGGCATCGCCGGAATTCGCCTCCATCGGCGCGCTGTTTCTTGCCCGCGCCCAGGCGCTCGGCGATCGCCCGTTCCTGATCTTTCCCAAGGACGGCGTCACCTTTTCCTATCGGGCAAGCCTCGCCATGGCCTCCGCCGCCGCTCGCCGGCTGACGGCCAACGGCCTCCAGCGCGGCGACCGCCTGTGCATCGTCCTGCCCAACGGGCCGGAATTCCTCATTCTGTATTTCGCCGCCCACCTCCTCGGCCTGGTGCTGGTGCCGGTCAATCCGGCGCTGTCGGCCGCCGAGATCCGCTTCATCGTCGACAATAGCGGCGCCCGCCTCACCCTGTTCGACCCCGGCCTTGCCCATGTCTGCCTCGAGGTCGCCGCCCTCGGCGCCGGCCCGACCGCGCTGGCCGATGCCGCCTCCGGCTTCGGGCATGCGGTGCTCGCGGCCGAGGCCGACCTCGCCGCTCCGCTGGCGCCGCCGCCGCTTGCCGCCGCCGACACCGCCGTCATCCTCTACACCTCCGGCACCACCGGCAACCCCAAGGGCGTCGTGCTGTCGCACCGCAATTTCCTCGCCGATGCCGCCGCGCTGGTCGCCTGGTTCGGCTTCCATCCCGGCACCCGCACCCTGTGCATCCTGCCGATGTTCCACAACAACGGCCAGGTCATCACCCTGCTGTCGCCGCTGCTGGTCGGCGGCGACACGGTGATCCTCGAGGGCAAGTCGGCGCTGATGTCGTTCTGGAAGCTGATCGACGACTACCGCGTCGAATGGACCAGCGTCATGCCGGCCTTCCTCGCCGCCTTCCTCGAATTCGGGCTGAAGCGCCACGACACCACCCTGCGCGGCATCGTCTGCGGCGGTCAGGTGCTGCTCGACGAGGTGCGCGCCCGCTTCGAGGCCGAATATGGTGTGCCGGTCTTCGAGGGCTATGGCCTCACCGAAACCACCTCGTTTTCCAGCCTCAACCGCTTTCCGGCCGAGGCCCGGGTCTTCGGCTCCATCGGCCGCGCCCTGCCGTGCAACTGCATGCGGATCGTCGGCCCCGACGGTGTCGAGCTTGCCGCCGGCGAGGTCGGCCAGATCCTGATCAAGGGCGACAATGTCGCCGGCCGCTACCACGACCTGCCGGCCCTGAGCCGCGAGCGCTACATCGACGGCTGGCTGCAAACCGGCGACTACGGCCATGTCGATACCGACGGCAACTTCTTCTTCGCCACCCGTCTCGACGACATGATCATCAAGGGCGGCGAGAACATCTATCCGAGCGAAATCGAAAACGTCCTGCACGCCCGCGCCGACGTCGTCGAATGCGCCGCCTTCGGCATTCCCGACCCGATTCTCGGTCAGGACATCTGCGTCTACGTCAAGGCGCGCGATGCCGAAACCTGCACCGCCGACGCCCTCGCCGCTCACCTGCGCGGCCGCATCGCCCGGTTCAAGCAACCCCGGCACATCGTCGTCATCAACCCGCTCGCCGACCTGCCGGAACTGCCGAAAGGCCCCACCCGCAAGATCCTGCGCCGCAAGCTGCAGGACCATTTCGCCGCCCGCCTCGCCGCCGCCCCGTCCGCCGCGACCGGCGCCTCCGCCTGATCATCCGCCGACAGGAGCCCTCCCATGAAGCTCGCCTTGTTCCTCCATCTCGCCTGCATCTCCCTCTGGCTCGGCTGCATCCTGGTCGAAGCCGTCTACGAACACTCGATCGAACACACCGACGACATGCGCGTTTTCGTGTCGAAGCTGCACTGGACGACTGACAAGTACATTGAAATTCCAGCCTTCTTCGGCGTGCTGCTCACCGGCGGCTACATGCTGAACCAGTCGGCGATGACGCCGCTCCTGTGGACCAAGGTCGGCTTCGGCCTGACTGCCATCGTCTTCAACGCCATCTGCGTCGTGCTCGTCGTCCGCCGCCTCGCCTGCGCCCGGTCGGGCGACTTCGCCGGCTGGCTAAAGATCGACCACAAGCAGCACATCTATGGCACGGTCGTGCTGCTGTCGCTGCTGATCGCCCTCGGCCTCGGCGGTTACCAGTTCGTCACGGCCTGACCATGCGGGCACTGTTATTTCCCGGGCAGGGCTCGCAGGCCCTCGGCATGGGCACCGGGCTGTTCGAGCGCTATCCCGACGTCACCGCCGCCGCCGACGCGATCCTCGGCTACTCGATCGCCGAGCTGTGCCTCGCCGGCCCGGCCGAGCGGTTGGCCCGCACCCGCTGGGCCCAGCCGGCGATCTATGTCGTCAATGCCCTGCACCTCCGCGATCTGATCGAGCGCGGCGAGGCGGCCTGCGACTTTGCCGCCGGCCACAGCCTTGGCGAATACAACGCCCTCGCCGCCGCCGGGGTGTTCGACTTCGCCACCGGCCTTGCCTTGGTCAATGCCCGCGCCAGGGCGTTCGAGGCCGCCGGCGACGGCGCCATGGCGGCGGTGCTTGGCCTCACCGCCCGGCAGGTGCGGGCGGTGCTCGATGCCGGCGTCGACGGCGACGTCGATATCGCCAATCTCAACACCCGCACCCAGATCGTCCTCGCCGGTCCGGCCGCCAGCCTCGACCGGCTCGCGCCGGCGCTTGAGGCGGCGGGCGCCGCCCGCGTCCAGCGCCTCGCCGTCAGCGGCGCCTTCCATTCCCGTCACATGCGGCCGGCCCGGACCGCCATGGCGGCTATCCTGCGCGACGCCGCATTTGCCGATCCACGCTTTCCGGTGATCGCCAACGTCACCGCCCGGCCCTATCTGCGCCGCCGCGTCGCCGACTTCCTCACCGAACAGATCGTCGAGCCGGTGCGCTGGCACGAGACCCTGCGCTGCCTCATCCGCAACGGCGTCGTCGACCTGCTCGAGGTCGGCCATGGCGGCGTGCTGACCCGCATCGTCAACGCCGTCCGCCGCGAGGACTTCCCGCCGCCGCTCGCGCCTGCCGCATCGCCCGTCGGCGCGACGATTTGATCACGACCTGATGCCGACACCGGCGAGGATGCCATGGAACAGACGGTTGCTCAGGCGCTGGCGACGGCGCGCTTCATCGACACCTGCCCCGATCCGGCCCCGGCCGGCAATTTCGCCGAGGTCCTGCGCCTGCGCGCCCGGCTGCAGCCCGACGATCTCGCCTATTGCTTCCTCAACTTCCAGCGCGAGCCCGACCTTGTCCGCAGCTATCGCCAAGTCGACCATGCCGCCAATGCCATCGCCCGCGGCCTGATCGATCGTGGTTTGCGTGGCCGGGCGGTGGTGCTCGCCTATCCGTCGGCGCGCGAGTTCATCGAGGCGTTCTTCGGTTGTCTCTACGCCGGCTGCGTCGCGGTGCCGGCCTTGCCGCCCGATGACGAGCGCGAGGGAAAGCGGCTCATCGGCATCCTGCGCGATTGCGAACCCGGCCTGGTGCTGACGACCGGGCGCGAGATCGCGCCGCTGCGCGCCTGTCTCGCCGCCCGCGGCCTTGCGACGCTGCCCTGCCTTGCCACGGACGAACTCGCCGCCACCTCCGCCGATCCGGTCGCGCTGGCCGGTCACGACCCGGCAAGCCTCGCCTTCCTGCAATACACCTCCGGCTCGACCGCCGAGCCCAAGGGGGTGATGGTCAGCCACGCCAACCTCATCCACAACGAGGAGATCATCGCCGCCAATCTCTGTTCGCGGACCATCCGCTGGCTCGGCCTTTCCTGGTTGCCGCACTATCACGACATGGGCCTGATCGGCGGCATCCTGCATTCGATCCATATCGGCCGGCCGGTGATCCTCTACGCCACCACCGACTTCCTCCAGCACCCCATACGCTGGCTGAAGCTGATGTCCGAGTTCGGCGCCTCGATGACCGGCGCCCCCAACTTCGCCTACGACCTCTGCGTCAAGCGCTCGAAGCGCTTCGATATCGGCCAGCTCGACCTGTCGCGCTGGCTGATCGCCTTCAACGGCGCCGAGCCGGTGCGCGACGAGACCATGACCCGCTTCGTCGAGCGCTTTGCCCCCAGCGGCCTCAGCCCGACGACGATTACCCCCGGCTATGGCCTCGCCGAGGCGACGCTGATCGTCGCCTCCCGCCGCCTTGGCGAGCCGCTCGCCCGACTGCCGGCCGACTACCGGAGCCTCGTCGCCGGGCGATATGCCCCGGCGCGCGCCGATGCCCCGTCGGTCAACCTGCTCGGCAACGGCAAGGTCGGCCGCGAAGCCGACCAGCACATCCGCATCATCGACCCCGACCTTGGCCAGGTTTGCGAAACCGGCCGGATCGGCGAAATCTGCGTCAGCGGCCCCAGCGTTTGCGGCGGGTATCTCGGCAAGCCGGCGCTGTCGGCCGAGATTTTCGCCGCCTATCCGGAAATCGGCGGGGAACGTGGCCACCTGCGCACCGGCGACCTCGGCTTCGTCGATGGGGCGGGCGAGCTCTACGTCACCGGCCGGCTGAAGGATGTGGTGATCTGCAACGGCGCCAACCACTATCCCCAGGACATCGAGCTGGTGATCACCGAGGCCGCGCCGCAGGTGCGCGACGGCCGCGTCGCCGTTTTCAATCTCAATACCGATGCTGGAATCGCGGTGTTGGCGGTGGCGGAGGCGGCCTCGGCGACGCCCGAGACGCTGGGTGCCATGTCGGCCGCCATCCGCGATGCCGTTGCCGTCCGCGCCGGCATTCCGCTTGCGGGGGTGGTGTTCATCGCCAAGGGCAGCATGCCGCGCACCTCCAGCGGCAAGATCCGCCGCGCCGAATGCCGCACCCGCTATCTCGACCACCGCTTCGATCTGGCCCATGCGTGGTATGCGCCCAACTGGCAGGCCGCGATCGAACGCCTGCTCGACCGTCGCGAGGGCGCCGCCGCCATGCTGGTCGTGTGACCGGCCTCCGCCGAGCTCGCAAATGACGGGTGCGGTGCGCGGGCGAGCCGCATCCGCCACCGCCATGTCCGCCGCTTCACGCCGCCGCCGGCGCGGCCATCGCTGCGGCTTCGGCCTTCAGCGCCTTACGGAACCAGATGCCATAGAGCGCCGGCAGGAACAGCAGCGTCAGGAACGTCGCCACGAACAGCCCGCCCATGATGGTGATCGCCATCGGCCCCCAGAACGCCGATCCGGTCAGCGGGATCATCGCCAGGATGGCGGTCAGCGCCGTCAGCACCACCGGCCGCGCCCGCCGCACCGTCGCCTCGACGATCGCGTCACGGTGGCTGGCGCCGGCGGTCAGGTCCTGCCGCACCTGATCGACCAGGATCAGCGAGTTGCGCATGTCCATGCCGGAAAGCGCGATCAGCCCGAGCAGCGCGACGAAGCCGAACGGCGCCCCGGTCAGGTTCAGCGCCAGCGACGCGCCGATCAGTCCCAGCGGCGCGCTGACCAGCACCAGGCCCAGCCGGACGAAGCTCTTCAGCTGAAACATCATCAGCGCCAGCATGGCGAGGATCATCACCGGAAACACCGCCGCCAGCGCCGCATTGGCCTTTTCCGATTCCTCCACCGCCCCACCGGCCTCGATCCGGTAGCCCGGCGGCAGGCTCGCCCGGATCTCCGCCAGTTTCGGCCAGATCCGGTAGCTGATGTCGGGTGCCTGGACGCCGTCGACGACGTCGGCGCGAACCGTGACCGCCGTTTCGCGGTTGCGTCGCCACAGGATCGCTTCCTCGTGCCCGAGTTCGAATTTGGCAATCTGTGCCAGCGGAAGCGGCGTGCCCTCACGCGTCGCGATCACAAGATCGCCGATCCGGTCGGGAGCCAGCCGCTCCGTCGCGATGGCCCGGGCCACCACGTCGATGCGTTCTGCTCCATCGCGCACCGTCGTCATCGTCGTGCCGCTCAGCATGGTCTGCAACACCCCGGCAATGTCCTGCGGCGTCAGGCCCAGCGTCCGGATGCGGTCTTGGTCGAGGCTAAGCCGCAGTGCCGGCAATTGTTCGTCCCAGTCGAGATGCGGGTCGACGACGGCGGGGTCGGCCCGCATCACACTGCGCAGTCGATAGGCGATGTCCCGGGCCGTGAGGGGGTCGGGGCCGATCACCCGGAACTGCACGGGAAATCCAATTGGCGGACCGAAATTGAAGCGGTCGACCCGTACCCGTGCCTCCGGCAGCGCTCCCTCCACCAGTGCCGACTCGAGCCGGCGTTTCACCCGCTCGCGAGCCTCGACGTCGCGGGTTCGCAGCACGATTTCGCCATAGGCCTCGTTCGGCAATTGCGGCACCAGCCCGAGCCAGAAGCGCGGCGGCCCCTGACCCACATAGGAGGTAGCGGCGCGGATGTCGTCGCTCTCGCCGATCAGTGCCTCCGCCTTGCGCACGGTCGCCAGCGTCGTACCGATGGCGGTTCCCTCCGGCAGGCGCATCTGCACGAACAGTTCGGCTCGCTCCGACAGAGGGAAGAACTGTTGCTGAACCCGCCCGAAGCCGATTGCCGCGACGACGAACACCGTCGCCGTCATGACGACAACCCGGAGCCGGTGATCGACACACCAGCCGATAAGGCTTCGCAAATGGCCGTATGGCCGGCTCCGGTATACCGACTCGGGATCGTGGGCGTGGCGCGGAGCAGGCAGCAGTCTTATGCCGAGATAGGGAATGAAGATCACGGCGGTGATCCATGAGGCGACCAGGGCCAGAAACACCACCCAGAAGATTCCGCCGGCATATTCGCCAGTCGACGATGCGGCAAATCCGACGGGCAGGAATCCCGCCGCCGTCACCAGGGTGCCCGTCAGCATCGGAAATGCCGTCGCATCCCAGGCGAAGGTCACCGCCCGCAACCGGTCGAAACCCTGTTCCATTTTGACCGCCATGATCTCCACGGCGATGATCGCATCGTCGACCAGCAGTCCGAGGGCGATGATCAGCGCTCCCAGCGTCACCCGCTGCAGGTCGAGTCCCATGATCGCCATCGCGGCGAACACCATCGCCAGCACCAGCGGCACCGACATCGCCACGATCAGGCCGCTGCGCCAGCCGAGCGACAGGAAGCTCACCGTCAACACGATCGCCAGTGCCTCGATGAATGACTTGGTGAACGTGCCGATGGCTCCGGCAACGATTTCCGCCTGATCGGCGATCTTGCGGATTTCGACGCCGACCGGGGTCGTGGCCTCGATTTCCGCCATCGCCCGGTCGACACCCGCGCCCAGCGTCAGGATGTTGCCGCCCTTGGCCATGACGATGCCGATGACCAGCGCCGGGCGCCCGCCATCGCGCACCAGCACTGCTGGCGGATCCATGTAGCCCCGACTGACCTCGGCAATGTCTCCGAGCCGGAATACCCGCCCGCCGGCGGCAATCGGCGTGTCGCGTACGGTGGCGACGCCGTCGAGCGCGCCGGAAACCCGCAGCGGCATTCGTTGTGCCTGGGTGTCGATTGTGCCCGCCGCCGCAATGGCGTTCTGGCGGGCAAGGCTGTCGAAGATCGCGCTCGCCTCGATCCCCAGATTGGCAAGTCGGGCATGGGAGAATTCGACATGGATCCGCTCGTCCCGGAGTCCGTGCAGATTGACCTTGATGACGCCTTCGACCGCAAGCAACCGGCGGCGCACCCGCTCGGCGACCTGCTTCAGCCGCGCGGGATCATCATCGTCGATCGTGACCGAATAGAGGATCGAATCGACATCGCCATATTCGTCGTTGATTTTGGGGCCGATGACGCCTGCCGGGAGTTCGGCCTTGAGATCCGTCAGTTTCTTGCGAATGAGATAGAGGATGCCGGGAACTTCCGCGGGCGGCGTGGAGTCTTTCAGCGTCGCCTGGATCGCCAGGAACGATGGCTTCACATAGGTGACGACCTTGTCGAAATGCGGCGCCTCCTGCAGGCGCTTCTCGATCGGGTCGGCAATCTGGTTCTGCATCTCGCGGGCGGTCGCGCCCGGCCAGACGGCGGTGACCACCGCGATTTTGACCGTGAAGCTCGGATCTTCCGCCCGCCCGAGTCGCCAGTAGGCGACACTGCCGGCCGCGACCAGCGCCAGGATCAGGAACAGCACCACCGATGGATTGCGAACGGCCCAGAGCGACAGGTTGGCGCGGTTCATTGCGTGTCTCCGCAGGGATATCGATCCGGGGCGGGCAGTCAGGGAACAAGCTGGGTCACGATCCTGACGGTTTGCTCGCTGTCGAGCTTGTGCGCGCCCAGGGCGACCACACGCGTTCCTTCGGCGACGCCTCCGGAAATCCGGGCCTCGCTGGTGCCGTAGCCCAGCACCGATACGGCGGCGAAGCCAAGCCGTCCCGCGGCGTCCACGGTCCAGACGCCGGGGCCGTGGCCGCGATCGACCAGCGCCGTCAACGGCACCAGCGCCACCGGCGGCGAAGCGGAATCGGTGATGGTGAGCGTCGCGCTCATGCCGAAGGCAAGTGCCGGGTCCGGATCGACGAGGCTGAAGCGCGCCGCATAGGTGCGCGTTGCTGCATCCGGCACGGGCGACAGCTCGCGCAACCGCGCCTCGTGGCGCTTTGACGGGTCGGACCAAAGCGTCAGCAGTGCCCGTCCGCTGCGGATGCGTTCCAGCCACTGTTCCGGCGCCGCGATCAGCGCCTCCTTCTCGTCAAGCCGCGCCACCCGGATTGCGGCTTGGCCGACGCCGATAACCTGTCCCGGTTCGATCGACGTCGCAGTGACGATCCCGTCGCTTTCCGCCACCAGGGCCGCGTAGTCGAGCGCGTTGCGCGCCAGTTCGCCCGCCCGCTCCGCCCGGGTCAGCCGTCCCTGCGCCTCCTCGACGGCGGTGGCGGTGCGGTCATGTGCTGCCTGCGGCTGCCAGCCGGCGCGGCGCAGGTCGCGGCTGCGCTTCTCGTCGGCGCGCGCCTGTTCCAGCGCGGCCGCCGCCGCCTTGGCTTCGGCGCCGGCCTGCGCCAGTTGCAGTCTGAAATCCGCGTCGTCGAGCCGCGCCAGCACATCCCCGGCCTTGACCCGCTGCCCGACATCCACCAGCCGCCTCGCCACCTTGCCGGCGACGCGAAATGCCAGGTCGAACTCCACCCGCGGCCTGATCACCGCGACGAAGCCGCGCGGCTCCTCCGCCGGCCGATAGCGGATCGTGGTCACCAGCACCGGCCGCGCTGGCGGCTTGATGTCGCGCGCCGAATCCGCCGGATCGCAACCGACGAGCACCGGGGCGATCGCCAGGGCGGCGGCGACCGGGACGGCAAGTCGAGGACGGGGGATCAGGGGCAACACAGGACTCCGGCGCTCCGGTGGTCGGATGCCGGCATTATAACCATTGATTGCTTTAATGCAATACAAACTATCTGCGATAGAGACCGTTGATGCAATCCGCGGCACATCGCCCCGCAGCAGGCAAGGTCTGCACCATCATAGCCCGCCGTGACCGAACGAAAATCCCGCGGAATCCGGGGGATGCCGCGGGTTTTCGATCGTCGGTCTGCTTGCCTGTCGGGCCCGCGACGCCAGTCCCGGAAACCGCTCCGGGACGCCGGGGCCAGATGGCTCAGACGGCCTCACAACGTGCCGTCATAGGCCTTCTGGTAGAGTTTGCGCGCCACCGAGGGCGTGATCTTGACCGGGTTGCCGCCGGCGGTCGGATCCTTCGGCGCCATTTTCGCCATGGTATCCACCTGCGACAGGTCGACGCCGAAGTCCTGCAGCGTGTGCGGCACGCCCAGCTGTTCGCGCATCGCCAGCACGTGATCGAGGAAGACGTTGAACTTCGGCTTCAGGCCCATATAGGCCGCCAGACGCTCGATCCGCTCCTTGATCGCCTTCTTGTTGAAGGCCAGCACATACGGCATCACCACGGCATTGGTCATGCCGTGCGGTGTGTCGCACAGCGCGCCGAGCGGGTGCGCCAGCGCATGCATGCCGCCGAGACCCTTCTGGAACGCGGTGGCGCCCATCGCCGCCGCCGACATCATGTGGCCGCGCGCCTCGACGTCCTGGCCGTCGGCATAGGCCTTCGGCAGGAATTCCTTGACGAGCCGCATGCCCTCGACGGCGATGCCGTCGGCGAGCGGGTGATAGCCCGGCGCGCAATAGGCCTCGAGGCAATGGGCGAAGGCATCCATGCCGGTGCCAGCGGTCACCGCCTTCGGCATGCCGGTTGTCAGCACCGGATCGCAGATCGTGATCTTCGGCATCATCGCCGGATGGAAGATCACCTTCTTGGTGTGGGTCTTTTCCTGGGTGATGACGCCGGCGCGGCCGACTTCCGAGCCGGTGCCTGCGGTGGTCGGCACCGCCACGATCGGCGCGATCCCCTTCGGGTCGGCGCGGGTCCACCAGTCGCCGATGTCCTCGAAGTCCCACATCGGCCGCTTCTGCCCGGCCATGAAGGCAATCACCTTGCCCACGTCCAGCGGCGAGCCGCCGCCGAACGCCACCACGCCGTCATGCCCGCCGTCGCGCAGCACCTTCAGGCCGGCGACGACATTGCTCTCGGTCGGATTGGGACGCACGTCGGTGAACACCGCCGCCTTCAGCCCGGCCGCCTGCAGATTGGCCAGCGCCTCGCCCACCATCGGCAGTGAACCGAGGAACGCATCGGTGACAATCAGCGGCGCGCTCATGCCGGAGGCCTTGCAGGCATCGGCCAGCTCGGCGATGCGCCCGGCTCCGAACCGGATGGCGGTGGGATAGTTCCAGTTGGCTCGAACGGTCATGGCAAGGTCTTTTCGCTCGCAGGGTTTCGCGGGATCGCCGGACAAATGGCCAGGCAACAGTCATCTTGTGCCGCCCCAGCCAGGTTGGGCCGGAAGCCGTAATTTCTATAACAGAAAGCCCGTCTGTCGCCATATCGGAATTTCATGGGAAAGTCGCGCCAGCCGCGCGGCGCTGTCGGTTCAGGCCCGGGCCTCCGGCAGCGGCGTCCACAGCACGTCCTCGATCCGCCGCGCCCCGGTCGCCAGTATCGCCAACCGGTCGAAGCCGAGCGCGATGCCCGACGCCTCCGGCATGTCCGCCAGTGCAGCGATCAAGTCCTCGTCGATCGGATAGCGCTCGCCGTAAAGCCGCTGCTTCTCCGCCATGTCGGCCTCGAACCGCGCCCGCTGTTCGACCGGATCGGTAAGTTCGCCGAACGCGTTGGCGAGTTCGACGCCGCAGGCGTAGAGCTCGAACCGTTCGGCCACCCGCCCGTCCCGCGCCGACCGCCGCGCCAGCGCCGCCTCGCTGAGCGGATAGTCCATCAGGATCGTCGCCCGGCCGTCGCCGAGCTTCGGTTCCACCCGCTCGACCAGCACCTTGGAAAACACGTCGGTCCAGCTGTCGTCATCGGCAACCCGGATGCCGCCCGCCCGCGCCTGCCGCTTCAACGCCTCCGCGTCGCCCTCGCCGCTGCTGGAAATGGTTGCCATGAGATCGATCCCCCCATACCGGACGAACGCCTCGGCGACGCTCAGCCGCTCCGGCGTCGCGAACGGATCGACCGTCCGCCCGCGAAAACTCAGCACCTTCGCCCCGGCGGTCTCGGCCGCGAGCCCGATGAGCTCGCCGACGTCGTCCATCAGCCGCTCGTAGCCCTCGCCGGCCCGATACCATTCGAGCATGCTGAATTCGGGATGGTGCAGCGCGCCGCGCTCGCGATTGCGAAACACCCGTGCGAAAGTGAACAGCCGCGCCTCGCCGGCGGCCAGCAGCTTCTTGCAGGCGAATTCCGGCGAGGTGTGCAGGTAGAACCGCTCTCGGGCGCTGCCGTCGATGGCGAGGAAATCCGTGGCGAACCCGTGCAGATGGGTTTCATTGCCGGGGGAAACCTGCAGGATCGCCGTCTCGACCTCGATGAAGTCGCGCGCCTCGAACCAGCGCCGGAACGCCGCCTGAATGCGTCCACGCGCCATCAGGCGCGGCCGGCGATCGGCGTGAATGTCGCGGTGCCACCAGGGCAAAGGCGTGCTCATCGGCGGTTTTCCGTTCCTTCCGGGCGCTTCCGGTGCCGGCGGCCCTTGCGCTTTTGCGCCGCTCGGCTTACCAGCGGTGCAAATTTCGTCCCTCCACCCGAACGGCCGGGCGGTGCCGCGCGCGGTCGCCTCCGTCGAGCATAGAGAACATCCATGGTCAAGGTCATCGCCAGCTCGCTGCGCAAGGGCAATATCGTCGAGATCGACGACAAGCTCTACGCCGTCGTCACCGCCGAGAACATCCATCCCGGCAAGGGCACGCCAGTGACCCAGCTCGACCTGCGTCGCCTCTCGGACGGCACCAAGATCTCCGAACGCTACCGCACCACCGAACAGGTCGAGCGCGCCTTCGTCGACGACCGCGACTACACCTACCTGTTCCAGGACGGCGACGGCAACTACACCTTCATGAACACCGAGAACTACGAGCAGGTGCTCGTGTCTCCCGACGTCGTCGGCGACTACGCCCCCTACCTGCAGGAGAACATGGTCGTTCGCCTCGGCCTTTACGGCGACAGCCCGGTGTCGATCGAACTGCCGCAGCGCATCACCCTCGAGGTCGTCGAGACCGAGCCGGTGACCAAGGGCCAGACCGCGTCATCGTCCTACAAGCCGGCAATCCTCTCCAACGGCGTCCGCAGCGCCGTGCCGCCCCATATCGGCGTCGGCACCCGCATCGTCGTCATGACCGCCGATGGCTCCTACGTCGAGCGCGCCAAGGACTGATCGTTCCGCCGGTCGCGGGCGAAATCGACAGGGCGCGCCGCGAGGCGCGCCTTTTTCGTCGACGCCGGCGCCACCGAGCCATCCCATGGCGCGGCTTTTCTTGAACATCGGCCGAGAAAAGCGCGGTCCCGCCGGTGCCGCCGCTTGAACTCGCGCGGCCGAAGCAATACCCCTCAAGGGTCCGGCGCCGATGCCGTCGGTCGAAGTAACGCCCGCGAGAGCCTCCGAGAGCCCCCATGTCCGGTGACGCCGTTTCCACCGCCCCGCCCGGTAACCCGCAGGCCGCTCCGCTTGGCCAATGCGTCCTGGTGATCGAAATCGGCGGCACGTCGATCAAGTTCGGCTATGTCGTCGATGGCCGGCCCCATGCCTTCACCCGCAAGTACCCCAGCGACCTGATGCGCCGCGCCGATCCGCTGTCGGTGCTGGCCGATTGCGCCCGCGCCGTGATCGCCGAGGCCGGCCTTGCCCCGGACAGCATCGTCGCCACCGCGCCCGGCCATATCGATCGCGACTTCGACCTGCTGCTGCATATCGTCAACGTCCAGGAAATGAACGGCATGCGCATGGCGAGCGGCCTTGCCGCCGCGCTCGGCCTGCCGGTGATGCTCGAGCGCGACGTCGTGCTGCTGCTGCTGGGCGAGCGCGCCGCCGGCGCCGCCCTCGGCGAGGATCACGTCCTCGGCGTCTTCTTCGGCACCGGCATCGGCGCCGCCTATCTCGGCGCCCGTGGCGAACCGTTCCGTGGCGGCGGCTGGGCGCTGGAAATCGGCCACATGCCGTTTCGCGGCGAGGGGCGCCAGCTTGCCGGCCAGACCGTCGACACGCTCGAGGCCTATGCCTCCGGCCGCGCCGTGCAGCAATTGGCCGATCGCTCCGGCGTGCCGGTCGGCGACCTGTTCGTCGCCCCGGACCGGCCGGCCTGGCTCATGGCCGCCCTTGACGAGCTGGTGCGCGACCAGGCCTTCTGCGTCGGCGCCGCGATCGCCATGATGTCGCCGAAGCTGGTGATCCTCGGCGGCGGCGTCGCCGAAATGCCGGGTTACCCGCGCGACGCCCTGGTCGCGCGTATCAAGGCCCACTCGCCGCTGCCCGCCGCCGTCGGCACGATCGACATCCGCTGGGCCCGCCTCGGCTGGGAAGCCGCCCTGTTCGGCGCCGGCGACCTCGTGCGCCAGGGCCAGCGCCGGCCGGTGATGCCTTGACGCGTGGCGGGCGGGATCTGGTCGCCGGCTCGGTGTCATCGGTCGCCCGGTCGAAGCGGCTACAGATTGGCATGTGACGATTTTTTGTTAAGTCATCAACAGAATTGACCAACCGAAGTGTATTAAATCGGATTAAATCCATAATTTTGACTATCACACATTGTGATTGACGTTATGGAATATTAGCGAACGGGCGAGAGCACCAAACAGCCAAATAAGTTGAGTTCAAAGGACTGTTATGCGCTCGAAGTAATGAATTTGTTGGAATTCAACAACTTGGAACCTTGCGAACTGGAGTGCATTGGTTGGTTTCGGTGCGTCAGGGAATCGTCTCACTGCATGCCTGCCCCAAATTTGTCGAAGTCGTCGTCAAACTTGGTCAAGCCCCTAGCAATCGGGGATGAGATGCCGTAGGAAGAAATTGGAATTCTGCGGAGGACAAGCGAACCCCGGCGAATGCTGCGTGTTCGGCCGCGTCGAAATTGGAAGCGGAACCCGATCCTGATTGCCGATTGTGGCGACGTTGACTTGAAATACGGATTTTGGTTATTCCCTCGAACATCCGTTTTGATAGTCAAGTCCATAACTTGAGGTTGACGAATTTTCATGAACAACAACCCTTCCATCCTCATCACCGGTGGAACCGGTTCCTTCGGGAACACCTTCGTTCCGATGACCCTGAAGAAGTACAATCCCAAGCGCCTGGTCATCCTGTCGCGGGATGAGATGAAGCAGTGGGAAATGGCGAAGTTGTTCGCCAATGATCCGCGCGTTCGCTTCTTCATCGGCGACGTGCGCGACAAGCCCCGGCTCGACCGCGCCCTGGATGGTATCGACTATGTCGTCCACGCCGCCGCAACCAAGATCGTGCCGACGGCGGAGTACAATCCGTTCGAGTGCGTCAAGACCAACATCATGGGCGCGATGAACCTCATCGACGCCTGCCTTGATCGCAACGTCAAGCGCGTCGTCGCCCTGTCGACCGACAAGGCCAGCAGCCCGCTCAACCTCTACGGCGCCACCAAGCTGGCGTCCGACAAGCTGTTCGTCGCCGGCAACTCCTATTCGGGCAGCAACAGCACCCAGTTCGCCGTCGTGCGTTATGGTAACGTCATGGGCTCGCGCGGCTCGGTCATTCCGCTGTTCCAGTCGCTGCGCAAGACCGGCCGGCTGCCGATCACCGACACCCGCATGACCCGCTTCATGATCACCCTCGAGGAGGCGGTGGAGCTGGTGTGGCACGCCTTCGACGACATGGTCGGCGGCGAGATCTACGTCAAGAAGATCCCGTCGATGAACATCGTCGACATCGCCCGCGCCGTCGTCCCCGAAGCCGAGCATGACATCATCGGCATTCGCCCGGGCGAGAAGCTGCACGAGCAGATGATCGGCGAGGAAGACGCCGCCAACACCTTCGAGTACGATCACCACTTCAAGATCCTGCCGACGATCCACAACTGGAACCTTGACCCCAACCGGATCAAGAACGGCCGCTCCGTGCCGGACGGCTTCTCCTATCGCTCCGACAACAACACCCAGTGGATGAGCCAGGACGAGTTGAAGGGCTGGATCGAGCGCCACAAGTCCAAGATCGGCAAGATCTGATCGACCGCGCTGTCGGCCGGGTGGCCCGGTCGGACATGAGACTGCGACCGAAAACGGCTCGATGCACCCAGCATCGGGCCGTTTCGTTTCCGTTCGACAATCTCTCTTGCATCCGATGCCGATGAGAAATGCGCGTGTTCTCAAAGGCCCGGCGCGTTAGCGCCTTCGGCCTCCGGCCCTATTTGGTCGGCGCCCGCAGCCAGCCGAGACTGATCGGCAGATAAAGGTCGATGCTCTTTTCCGATTTCAGCTTCAGCGTCAGCTGCAGGATCGCGCGGGTATCTTCCTTGTCGCTCTTGCCGTTGGCTTGCGGCAATTGCGGCGCGGCGATACCGAAGATCATCCGGCTCAATCCGACCCGCACCGGGATGGCGTCGAGCGCCACCGGCGCCGGCGCACCGGCCACCATCACCTTCGGTGACGCGATGCCGACGACCGTATCCGGGCTGCGCTCCAGCGTCACGTTCAGGATGATCCGCGCTGTCGCCGATGGCGCGGTATCCGGTTCGAGATCGACGACGAGCCCGAGATTGTCGGCGGGGAAGTTAATCCGCATCGACGCGGTATTGGCTGTCGCCGCCGTGATCGTCACCTCGCCGGGATTGCTCGCCCGGTTGTCGTGACCGACGGCGATGGCGGTGGCGCTGGTGCTGCCGGTCTTGGTCGCCAGCAGCGCGTCCGCCTGCTGGCGCGACAGCATCGCCAGATCACCGGCGCCGGCCACGCCGGTCGCGGCCGGGCCGGCGGCATTGCGGGTGTCGACATAGCTGGAGCGCGACGCGCTGAACAGGTCGAATTGCAGCACGGTGGCGGCAACCAGGATGAACCCGATGGCGATGAACACGCCAAACCCCGACCCGAGCGCACTCTTGCGGGTCTTGACCGCCGGCGCCGGTTCATCGTCGTCGTCATCCATCTCGACATTGACGCTGTAGACGATGCTGTCGCTGATGTCGCGGTCCGGATCCGGTTCGAGCTCGGCGGCCGCCGGACGCGGCGGGGGAGGGGGCGCTGCCGTGCGGTCGACGCCGTCGATCGGCTCCCCCGGTGGCACTTTCGTCGCCACCGGCTTGGCCGTGGCCGCCGGAGCGGGCTTGACCGGTGCCGCCGCTGGCTTGGCGGCGGCTGCGGTCGGCTTGGCTGGCGCGGCTGCGGGCACCGCCGGCTTTGCCGCCACGGCGGGCTTTGCCGCAGCTGCCGCAACGGCGGGCTTTGCGTCCGATGCATCCGGTGTCGCGGTTGGCTTAGCCGCCACGGCGGGTTTCGCCATCGCAGGCTTTGCCGCAACGGCGGGCTTCGCCGCAGCCGCTGGCGGGGCGGCGACCGGCTTTGCTGCCGGAGCGCTCGCTGCGGCGACCGGTTTTGCCGCAGCGGCGGTTTTCACTGGCGCGGCCTCAGGCGCGGCGACCGGCTTTGCCGCGACCGCGGGTTTCGCTGCCGCCGCTGGCGCGGCGACGGCGGGCTTCGCTGCTGCTGTCTCCGCTGTCGCGACGGGCTTGGCGGCTACCGCCGGCTTCGTCGCGACGGCGGGCTTCGCTGCTGCCACCGGCGCCGCGACGGCCGGCTTCGCGGCAGCTGCCGGGGCGGCAACGGCGGGCTTTGCCGCCACCGCTGCGACAGGTTTCGCCGCTAAGGCCGGCTTCGCGGCAGCTGCCGGCGGGGCGGAGGCTGGCTTGGCAACCGGTATCGGCTTGGCCGGCGCGGCTGCAGGGGCCGGTTTTGCCGGTGCCGGCTTGGCAATTGCCGCAACCTGTTCGACGATGGCATCCGTCGGCGGGTCGACCGTCGAAGTCGCCGCAGGGCTTGGGTCGCTGTCTGGCTTGACTGCGGCCGGCGTTGACGCGGCCACATCCGCCGCCCACACGGCGACATCCGCTGTGGTTGCCACGGCCGCCGTCGGTGTTTCGGTCGTGGCCGCATCCCCGACGTCGCTGTCGGCAACGGCGACCGCCTCGGCCGGAGCCGCTCCGGGCGCGATCGTCTCGTCGGGCAGCGGCTCAGGCAATGCCTCGGGCAGCGGCGGTGGATCGTCGGCATCAACCGGCGGCGGGCTCTTGCCCACCGACATCACCAGCGCGGCGGAGATCTCCCCGGCAACGTCGATATCGCCAGCGTCATCCACCGTCGATCCGACATTGTCCGATCCGTCATCGCTCGACCCGTCGCCCGGCCCGCCGTCGGCCGCCGACCTGTCGCCCGTCGTGATCGCCTCGCCGGCATCCGGATCGGATCGAGCAGCCGGCGCCTCATCGTCAGCGGGATCGGCCGGCGGGTTGCCTGCCGGTTTCGCTCCCGAATCCTCCACTTCGGGTGGTTCACCCATCGGCGCCCGCACGGCCAGCGGCGCGGACGGCATCTCTGGCGACTCGACGGCCGCCGGCTCCGGCGTCGCCGGCATTGGCTCGCCGGCGCGCGACCGCTCGGCAACCTTGGCGGCGTTGGCGCGTCGCCGCGAAGCCAGCTGCTTGGCGGCGCCGAACACATTGGCCCAGAAACCCTCGTTCGGCCGATCAGCCCGCGACCGCGTCGCCGCGGGCGGCTCCGGTTGGCGAAGATCCTCGCCGGCGTCGTCATCGGCGTCCGGCTCGCGCTCGGGTATCGGTGGATCCCAGTCGTGCAGTTCGTCGGCGCGCCGGGCGTCTTCCCGACGGATTTCCTCCCGTAGCGCCGCGATTCGGTCCTGCTGCCCCAGCTCCGCGTCGAAGTCGTCGTCGACATAGGGCGTGAACGATGCGCGGCGCGGCGGTTCGACCGTCGGCGGCGCCAAGGCTTCGGGTGGGAACACATCGATGATCGTGCCGTCGGACAGGTCGCCTGCACTGTAGCGCTCCTCGAGGAAGCGGATCGCCTCCTCCAGCAGCCGCAGGTTATTCTCGGCATGTTCCCTGGAGAGCGACCCCGCCTGCCCGCCCAGATGCCGGTCGAGCGTCATCCGCGCCCGTTCGTAAACGGCCAGTCGCACATGCCGGTTATGGGCATCGCCCATGACGCGGAACGCCCGCTCAAGAATGCTGCCGACACTCTTGATGCTCTGTTTGGCTTGCGCGTCATAAAGTGGATTGACCGGAGCGTCCATGCTGAGCGACGTCACCCTCGATTTCGGCAGTTCGGAGGCAGCGACCGGTTGTCGTCGCTCTTTCCGCTTCATCCTCGCCGGCGGCAAGTTCGGCGGTCATTGGTGACCGAATCCCGTCGTCGGTTCAAGCTGCCCTCACCGGCCGCGCACCGGGATTTTCGCCATTCTGGCTCATTTTCGCGAGGTTGAGGCCAGAGACACACAGGTCGGGGGTGATCCCACCACCCGGTCCGTGCCTAGACTGCGTGTTCCCGCACGCCGTAGAACACCACCACGCTCAACATCCAGACCAGGAAGGAGAACAGCGCCGTCAGAATGATGGTGCGCGGCACCTGCGGATATTTCGCCCATTCCGGCGTCCGCGGCGCGACGAATACCGCGAGGTAGCGCTGCTTGCGATCCGCCTCGACCCGTGCCCGCTCCAGCGATGCCAGCGCCGTCGTGTAGGCCTGCTGCGCGAAAACCCGCTCGCCTTCCAGTTCCTCGAACGACGACAGCATCGATGCGACCGCCTTGCCGCTGCCGCCGGTACCGTTCTTCTTGTCAGTCGTCACGAATTCTTGCCGCGCCGCTTCCAGCTGCTGCCGCACCGCGTCGCGCTGGGCTTGCAGCACCACCACGCTCGGCGCATTCTTGTTCATGAACGCCAGCGACGACGACAACTGCGTATCGATGCGCGCCAGCTCGTTCTGCAATTCGGTGACGCGCGCCTGCGACGAGCCGGCGCTTGCCACCGGATCGGCGATCTTTTCATCCTCGCGCAGCTTCTTCATCGCGGTGCGCAACATCCGCACGGTGAATTCCGCCCGCTCCACGTCGGTCGTCGCGCCGCGCAGCGCATCCCGCCGGGCGTCCTCGGAGAGGCGATTGATCAGCACCGTCGCCAGCTCGATCGACGTCTTGGCGATCAGCTCCGCTTCCTGCGGCACATAGGAGGTCACCTCCAGCGAAACGACCCCCTTGTTGGAATCGAAGCTGATCTTCGACATCGACTTCCAGTAATCCACCAGCCATTCGATCTCGGTGCGCGCGGTCAGCCGCGACAGCCAGTCGATGCTGTCGCGGCTATACATCGCCCGCAACCCCACCCGCTTGTCGAGATCCTCGACGAACTCGCGGCTGTTGAGATAGTCGACCAGGATATACGAATCCGACGTCGTCTGCGTCGCGCCGCCGAGCGGGTTCATCAAGCCGACGGTATCGAGCGCCTGCACCTGCTGGCCGCGCACGGCGAAGCTGGTTTCGGCGGCATAGCGATGACTGGCGAACAACAGCAGATACAGCGACACCACCAGCGTCGGCAGCAGGATAACCCCGGCCGCGATCCGCCAGATGGTCTTATTGTACCAGCGAACCTTCGGCGGCCGCGTATGCGACGAGACTTGCCGCGCCGTGATCGTGCTGGGCTTCTCCGCCGGAGCAATCGGCTTCGGCGCCTTCACCGGCATGGAAACGACGACCTGCTGGGCCGCCTTCGGCTTCGCGGTCGCGAGATCCTTGAGAGTGTCTTTTTCAGGCGCGCTCACGATCACAGTTTCCCTTCATAGGCGACGACCGCATCGCCAACACTATCGTAAAATTCAATACCGCCATTTTCCAAGACACAGCCGAAATCGCAAAACTTCTTGATTGTACTGACGCTGTGCGAAACCATGATTACGTCGGCAATGCGCCGGCGATGGGCAAATGCTTCCTCGCAACGCTCGCGGAATATCTTGTCCCCGACCGAGGTTATCTCATCCACCAAGTATACATCAAACTCCATCGCCATGGAAAGTCCAAAAGCCAGGCGCGCCTTCATGCCCGAGGAATAGGTCGAAACCGGCATGTCGAAATGCTCGCCAAGCTCGGCGAATGCCTCGACATACTCGCTGACCGCCTTGATCGACTCGCCATAGATCCGGCAGGCGAACCGCACGTTTTCCCGCCCCGACAGGGCGCCGTGGAACGACCCGGCAAAGCCGAGCGGCCAGGACACCCGCAAGCCGTTGCGCCGGATCCGGCCGCTGTCGGGCAGGCTGGAACCGGCGATCAATCGCAATAGCGACGACTTGCCGGCACCGTTGCGGCCGATCACCGCCATCGAACGCCCGGTCGGAATCTCGAAGCTCGCCCGGTCGAGAACGACCTTGCGATGCTGCCCCAGGCGATATGACTTGGTGACGTTCTTGAACTGGATCATTTGTCCTGCGTCCATCGCCGCAGTGCGCGTTCCGCTGTAAAGCCGAAGGTCAACAACCCGGCGCCCCAGAGTATGACGTAGGATTTGTCGAGAATGAGGCTGTTGTATTCCTCGAACTGCGCCGTGTGAAACCAGACGACGCAATGGGCCAGCGGGTTGAGCGCCAGGATGTCGCGCGCCCCTGGCGGCAGGTCGTCGATCACCACGAACACGCCGCTGGTGAAGTAGAGGACGCGAAACAGCCAGCCGAGCACCGTGCGCCAGGCCGAAAACACCGAAATCACCACCGCGCTGGCAACGCCGATGCCGGCGCCGAGCAGCACCGAGACCGCGAACGCGATCAGATAGTTGAGGGAATCGTCCGGCCAGACGTCGATGCCGATCGCCAGAAAGATCAGGCCCGTCAGCACCGCCGAGACCATCATCGTCAGTGTTTCGAGCAGGATCCGGGCGAGGAACGTGTCGACCGGCTTGACCAGCGGATAGGTCAGCAGCGGCCCGTTGGAACTGACCGCCACGGCGGTCTTGGTCGAGATATTGCGCACCAGCAGGAACGGCAGGATGCCGCAGAACATGAACACCTCGGTGCTGTCGCCGATGGCCGGACGCCGCTGCAGGGCCGTGGCGATCAGCGTCAGCGCCAGGATGTGCACCATCGGCTCGCTCATCGCCCAGGCATAGCCGATCTGGCTCTGGCCGAAGCGTGTGCGCATCTCGCGCAGCACCAACGCCATGATGACCCGACCTTGAGTCAGCAGCGCGTCGGTCAGCCGGTCTCGAACGCTTGCTACTGGCGCCACCCTGCGCGTTCCTCCTGCCAGCCGACGAGCTGTTGCCCGCCCGACCCTCGGGTTGAAATGTCCGCCGGAAACAATGCCAGCGCCACCGCCCTGCCGCAAGTCCCGCCGCCCGCCGGACTGCCTGCTGGAATAACGTCAGGAAAGCGCGAAAACAGCGTCTGTCCCCCGGCGCTTCGCCGATCGGGCCTTGGCCGCTGCCGTCGCCGGTCGCCATTGAGCGTGGAGAGAATATCGCGTTGGACGTGGGCCACTCGCCGGATTGTGGCGCAAACCGCCATCCCGCCAACCGGCGTTTTGGCACAGGTCGATCTTGCCGAAGCCGGGCCACGCGCGGCCCGGCGTTCAATTGTCAACCTGCCGACCCTCGGCTCACCCGGCCGTCAGTCCGTCCGCGATCAGAACGTATGCCCGGTCTGCACCGCCGACTTGGTCGCCGACAGACCGGCGCTCAGCAGCCGCAGGAACTTCAGCAGTTCGGCGGTCTCGGCATTGGCGATGTACAGCAGGTCCTTGTTGCGGACGGTCATCTGCTTGGCGTGGAACACCCCGAGCGGATCGCGCAGATTGATGCGGTAGATCGTCGGCAGCGTCGCGGCGTCGGTCTTGCACAGCGTGTGCTCGACCATCCGGCAGACCAGTTCCTTGCGCTCGGTGCGGAAGATGAAGACGCCGGCCGGATCGGCCCGGTTGTCGTTCAGGCCCTTGGCGGCGCCAACCGCCTCGGCGACGGACAGCCGGTCGAACTCGAACGGGAAATTGCCGGAGGTTCCGGTGGCGCCGAAGGCGGTGAAGCTCTGCGGATCGCTGAACACGTAGATCGTGTCATTCGGCCAGATATAAACGTTCTCGCTCGGGTTCGACACCACGGCGTTGAACGTCGACTTGGCGGTCCGGCCGCCACGGGTCAGCTGGATGAACAGATCGTTCGGCTTGCCGTCCGGCCCGCCGGCATTGGAGATCACATCGAGCAGCCGGTCGCCCCGCGCCGTCAACGGCACGCGTCCGGCCTGCCGCACCTGCCCGGTCACGGTCGCCAGATTGCCCTTGCTCTGCTGCACCGTCACGATCGCCTGCGGATCGATGGCCTTGCCGCCCAGCGCGCTGACGATGCTCGCCGACACCGCGGTCGGCGTCCGGCCGGCGGCGGTGACCTTGCCGGCATAGGGCACGTTGATGTGGCCGTCGGCCTCGACCGACTGCGGCGGCAGCGTCACGCTCTTGGAGCCGCCGCCATTGCTGCCCGACTGGGTCGAAAACAGGCCGTTGTTGCTCGCCTCGAAAATCGCCACCTGCACCGTATCGCCGATGCTGATCGTCTGCACCGGCGAGGGGCGCTTGTCCGGGAAGCTGCCGGAAAGTCGCGGCCCGCCGCCGCCCAGCATCGCGGCGCGTTCCTGGTCGAGTTCGACCAGCACATAGGCTGCCTCGATCGCCGACGTGTCGGGGGACGGATTGGCGATATCGTTGGCGCTCGGTCCCGAGCTCGGCATTGCCGAACAGCCAAGCAGGCTGGAAGCCATGAGGGCAATGACGACGGCTCTAACCACGATTCGCTCCCGGGTGGACAAACGACACGCAATCTAACGACAAAACTGCACTGCCTATCTTGTAAGCCAATCTCTCCGCCCTTGCTGTTACTGGATCGCCACAGGCAGCGCTCTTCGGCCCGAAAATCCTGCCGGCATGCTAAAATTTGTCTCGTTTCGGCGCTCATTTACCGTGGGCGATCGTCGACGGCGCGGCACTGAGCGCGCCGTTGCGGCAATCTTGTGTCATTCTCGGACGCGGTCGATTTGTTTCGTTCATCAATGTGGCAAGTGTCGCGTCAAACCTGTTGATTCGCCGACCGAATCAGTCGCGGCGCCGCGTTGCGGCGGTGCTCGCCCGGCCAGCGAATCGGCGCGGACCGATGCTCGAACCAAAAGGGGGGACGCCATGAACTGCCGCCGACGGACGATCCTGCGCGGGCTGGCCGGCATGGCGTTGCTGGGCAGCACCGGCTTTCCCCTCTCGACGATCGCCCAACCGGCACCGGCGCCCGCCGGCCGGTCGCTCACTGTGCCGGACTGCCAGTCCGTACGCGAGGCGACCCTGCCGGACGATGTGACCGAAATCGTCACGCAAGCCTTCGACCGGCGCATCGCCCCCGGTCTTGGCGCCGCCCGCTACCGCCGCGCCGCCGCAACGGGGCTGGAGGCGATACCCGAGGTCGCCCGCTTGCGCAGCCGCAACGGCCTCGTCTTCGTCCTCGCCGAGGAACGCCCCTTCGCCAGCATGTTCGGCGCCCTTGGCGATCTCGTCGTCGACGAAACGCCCCAGGGATTCGCCCGCCGCTCCGGCACCGACGATGCCCCGGCCCTGCGGGCTTTGGGCGCCTACGTCGCCCATTTCGGTCTGGCCGCCGGCTATACCGACCAGAACCACTATTGTCTCGGCCAGATTGACCTCGCGACCAGGCTGGTGTCGGCCAAACCGTTCGCCACCACCGTCTGGCAGCACCTCGCCGAGGAGGAGACCGGCTTCGTCGTTGTCGCCGGCAACAGCGGGCTCAAGGGCTTCAACCTGATCATCCAGCACGACACCGCGCGCAAGGCCGCCAATCGCGGCGATCTCGGCAATGGCGTCCGCGTCGGCCATTTCCTCCTGCCCGCCGCCCACGCGCCGGTGCGGCAGGTCGAGATCGACGTCCGCGTCTGCCGCGCCGCCAGCCTGCCGGGACAGCGCAGCTATCCCTCGCCCTCGATCAATGTGCTGGGCTATTCCGAACAGGTCCACGTCCGCTTCGGCACCTTCGGCAAGACCAACGCCCCCGGCTCGATCTGCGCCCAGGCCCATTGGGGCGCCCATATCGACCGCGCCGGCTACCCCACCATCGCCGACGTCGATGTGCCGTTGCTCGCCAGCTATCACCCCAATCACCTGGTGCTCGAACCCGTCGGCGTGCTGACCGGGCACAAATACGGCGTCATCCTGTCGGCCGTCGGCGAGGCCGCCGTCCGCGGCTTTCGCAGCAACGGCATCGCCAAGCCGCTGACCATCCTGCCGGGCGACAACGTCAATGCCTTCGCCAATCCGGCCCAGCGGCCGCTGGTCGGCCGCAACATCCGCATCGGCGCCGTCGTCGCCACCGACTGCGGCCTCGCCGCCAACGAGGAGGCGGTGCTGATCAGCGCCCGCGGCACCTCGAAATCCGAGTCCTATCCCGGCACCGGCATCAAGCGCATCCGGCAACTGCCGCTCGACGTCAAATGCGACGGCTTCGACATCGCGATCTCGGGCGGCGCCCTGCGCACCACGGCGGTCCGGGTGTTCGGCGCCCTCGGTCGGGTCCATCTCGGCGACCTGCGCGAAACCGGCGCCACCAAGGCCTCGGTCGAGGTCGAATACGGCAATGCCGACGTGACCTTCGACCTCAAGGCCGGCGGCGCGCCGGTCGTCTACCAATATGCCAGCGGCGGCAGCGTCCTCGGATCGGCGGTTTCGACCCCTCCCGGCGCCCCGCCGCGCTACGGTGTCCTCGTTGAAGGCGACCGCCCGCTGACCCGCGCCGCCGCCGCGCTCGCCGGCGGGTCGACCCGCATCGCCATCGTCCCCTTCGACAAGGTCGACGTCCATGTCGGCGACACCATCGTCGTCGATGGCCACACCGTCACCGCCACTGACATCAGCGATGCCGGCGTCCCCTGGCTCGTCACCACGCCGCTGCCGCAGGCGGTCGCCGCCGACGCGGTCGTCATGGTCGACCGGACGGCGCGGCTGAAGCGGTTTGTCGGCGGCTATCGCGGCTCCGATTTCGGCCTGGTGGCCCGCCGCGCCGACATCGCCAATGCCAACCTGTCGGACGCGCAACACTCCGGCCGCCATGCCGTCGTTCTCGACGAGGCGAGGTTCGCCGTTCAGGGCGGCGGCCTGCCCATCGCCGATCCGCGCAACCCGGCCGCCGCCCGCGCGACGATCCGCATCGACGCCGCCAGCCACCTCACCCTGCTCGGCGTCCGCATCCCGGCCCGCCAGCCCGGCGCCATGCATTTTGAGTTCGAACCGGGGCCCGGCGCCGCCGCCGGCGAGCGTGCCACGCTGGTCAATTGCATCATCGAGGACCGCGCCTCGCTCTCCGCCGCCCGTCCGTCCGTCGCCCCCGCCCCCGCCCCCGACATCCGCCTGATCGACTGCGTCGACTACACCGGCAAGCGGCTGCTCTGACACCATCGGGCATGCGCAATGGCCGTTGCCGTTCCCGACGCGCAGTTCCCCTGCCTCCGCTGCGGCGGCGAAACCCGCGTTTCCTCGCAGGTCCGGCGCGACAGCACCTCCGGCCGCTGGTCTGAAACGCAATCGGCCTCCCCGCCGGAACGGGAAGGCCGAAGAAACGGACGTGCGGTCGATGCTCCCGTCGTCAGGCGACGGAAGCGGCCCCGTCACTTGCGCTCGAGCAGGAACCAGGTCGCGTCATCGCGCGGGAACACCGGATCGCGATGATAGACGAAGCCATAGTCGGCCAGGCGGAAGTCCTTGTGGCGATCGAGGAACTCGCCGGCGAAATCGCGCTTGAACAGCCGCTCTTCGTGGCCGCGATAGTTGATCGCGACGGGAACCGGGTTGTAGTACTCGGAGATCAGCACGTAGCGACGGCCGATCTGCGCCATCTTGTCATAGACAGCCGGCAGGTGATCCGGGTTGATGTGGATCAGCACGCCCTTGGTATAGGCCAGATCGAATTCGCCGAGGGTGCTGACGTCGAGTTCGAGAACCGAACCGTTGATCACATCCGGGAAATCCTTGACCGCGTGGGCGTGCGCGGTCTTGTTGATTTCGATGCCGCTGATCTTCGAGCCCGGCTTCAAAAGCTTGAGCGCCCGCAGATTCTGACCGATATTGCAGCCGATTTCAAACAAACCGTTGACGTTGTAGGCCTTGCTCAAGATCCGCGAAAACATCGCCAAAGTGGCGCTGATGTCATAGCGATTGCGATTGACATATTCATCGCCGAATTCACCGGCCCAAAAACCTTCCTGTTCCGTAGCAAATTGAGTCATCGATCAAACCTCCGTAGATCATAACATTCAACATAAGCGGCATCCGGATCTAGTTTTCCTTCCGCCTACACGTGTCGAGAGCCTATAGCCCATCTCCCGCACCTTGTCACTCACGGAAACCACGACATGTAACTGCCAATGTCCATGGCATTGGACTGACGCAGTCGCGCCACACACGCGCAATACGTGGTCTTGTGTTCAAGTTGCGGCATGCCGGCTCTCGAGAATTGACGCGAAAGCCAGCTCGGCCTCGTGCCAATCCTCCGGCGTGTCGATATCGCGTGCCAACCGGTGGGCGACGGTCAGCGGAACGGTGCGCGGTCCATACATCGGCTTGTCCTCGAGATACGGATCGCGCTTGCCCCAGTAGAACTGCCCGAGATCATAGAAGCACTCTTCCAGATCTTGCGACCGTGTGAACCGGTGCTCGGGAAACAGCATCTCGACGCCGCCATTGGCGCCCCGGCGCATGGCGCGCTGCACCGGCGACGGGAAGCTGCCGGCGACGAAGACGAAGTCGACATCCGGCGCGATCACCGCCTCGTAGCCGAGTTGCAGATCCTCGCTGGTCACGAAGGCCGCCGTCGGCAGGATCGAGCAGACATAGGCCACGCGCTGCCCGAACGCTGCCTCCGACGCCGTGATCGCGTGCTTCAGCACCGGTCGCAACGGCGTGAAATCGTCCGAAAGCTCATGCGGCCGTTGAAACGGCGTCACCGCTCCGGCCGACCGGGCCACCGCCGCGATCTCGTCGTCATCGGTGGTCACCACCACATGATCGAATCGGCCGCTGCCGATCGCCGCGGCGATCGGCCACTCGATCATCGGCCGCCCGCAGAACGGCCTGATGTTCTTGCGCGGAATTCGCTTGCTGCCACCGCGCGCCGGCACGATGGCAATCGACAACCCGTCAGACATGAAAGCCGCCCCGGAGGAAGTTCCGGCTGGACGCTGGCGTCACAGCCGGAACGGCTTGCTGGACAATCGCACCGGCACGCGGCGCCGGCTCCATCACAGGTACGGCGCGGATTAGCGCACGAACTCGTAGTGGATCAGCGACGACGGATTGAGCACGTTGGCATTGGCGACGAAGTCGTAGGCCGTGCGAACGTTGCGGATCACATTGCCGCGCTGCAGCCGCTCGAGGATCGGCAGCAGGTTCATGTTGTATTGCAGGCGCCAGGACCACCAGGCGGCATTCTCGCTCACCGAGTCGATATTGCCGGCCACCGCGCGCGTGCCGATCGCTTCGAAGAAGTCCTTGTCGTTGGCTTCGCGACGCTGCATCAGCTCCGGGACACGCTGCCAGCCGACCGGCTCGAAATGCACGACCGTCACCGGGTTGGGGATTTCGCGCAGCTGTTCGAACAGCTCCGGGTTGATCATGTCGACCTGTTCGATCGAATGCGACGTGAACAGCAGGATATGGCCACGCTGCCGCGCCAGGAACGAGATATCCGGCGCGCGGTAGTCGAAGAAGAACGAACGATAGTTCATCTTCTCTTCACGTGCGGCGATGAACTTGGCGCAACGCTGGCCTTCGCCGGTATATTCGCCGCCGTAATAGATAATCTTCTTCGAGCGGGTTGCGCCATGCGCGATGTAAAGCTGGAAGAGATTGGAACTCCAGCCGCTGCCGACTTCCATGATGCCGGTGGTATCCGGGCGGATCAGCTGCGACAGATAGCGGATCGGGCTGATCGCATTGGGGCGATACTGACTGTTGACGACGTCGGGATAATAGAAGCCATCCTCCACGGTCATGCCGTCACGCTTCAGGATGCTAGACCCGACGCCGCGGACCATCTCCTTGGCGCGATAGTAGCGGCCCGGATCCTTGCGGCCGATGTTCAGCTCGCGCAGATCGGCCAGCAGTGACGACAAATGGTCGTCGGGCCGCGCCGCCACCAGGCGCTTGGCGAGCGAGAAAACGCTGGCCCAACCCTTTTCCTGGCTTTCCTTCGAACGGGCGCGGCCCATGGTCAGCGCCTCGGTCGGGCTGGATTCGGCCTCAATCGCCGTCGCCGTTTCCTGAACTACCGGTTTCTCAATCTTCTTTTTAGTCTTCGTCGCCACGAAAATTCTCCTGTCGTCCAACGCAAAATCAGGGGTGTTTTATACGGCTTCTGAACCTCTGACAAGGTGAATATTCGAGCCCGCCAAGGCTCTATCTCAGGGTGTGACTGCCTTGACGCTGTCGCAAATACTTCACTTGGCAGGCAATGCGCACCAAAACCATTGTTTAATTCAAGGCTGCCTTGAAGAAATGCTCAGTCTATAGGGTGAAACATCAAAACGAAGGCTCGCGCAGGGCGCCTGTTACGCGGCCGGCCAGTATTCGCACGTTGCGATCACCTCGCTTGATGTAGTTCTCGATGTCTTCATTGATCCAATACGGCGGGTAGATGACCTTATTCGTGATCGGTCGCGTATGGTATCGATAGTCGATCGTGAACCGGCCGTTGCTCATGTACTCGAGCCACATGCCTGCCCGGGCGCGTGCATCCGAGGCCGAATGCGGCGGGATCTCGAAGCGCAGCATCGCGTGGTATTCCTCGCGCGACTTCGGCACGATATGCCCCACGTGATAGTCCGAAGGCGCGAAGTGATTGGCCAGGATACACGGGATCCCGAGCAACGCCAGTTCGATTGCCGTCGTACCGTTGTAGATGAGGCCGAGGTCGATCATTTCCTTCATGTCGTCGATGTTGAACCAGCGATGCTCTAGAATGATGACATTCGGTGGCAGGTTCTCGTCGATCAGATCGGTGAAGTACTGGTTGAGATAGGTCGCGATCTGCTCGTTCAGCTCATGCGGATGGGGCTTGATCAACAGCAGCGTGTTGGAATCGCGCACCGCGTCGATCGTGTCTTGCAGCCAGTCGCGCAGATCCTGATGCACCGGCCCGCCGTCCCAGGGAACCGCGGAGTCGCACACCACCTTGCCGAAGATACAGGCGACCTTGCCGCCCTCGGCCCGCCATTTCATCACCCGTTCGCGGCATTCGAGCGCCGGCAACGGCTTGGCGGCGACGACCGCCGGCTTCTTCGCCTCCATCACCGCTTCGACGCGTTTCAGCACCTCTTCGCTGCGATACTTGTTGGCCTCGAAATATTGGTCGAACACGTCCGGGTTGGGCAAGCTGGCCGACCGCACGGCGTTGTCGCGCGTCATGTTGCGGATGACGCAGCGGGTCGAGATCTTGGTCGAGAAGTTGGTGAAATAGTTCTCGTAGCCGTTCGCCGTCTGCAGGCAGAAAAACGTGTCCTTGTTGCCGAATTCGTCGCAGAAAAACCGGAACAGCGAATCCGGCAGGCGCGAGTTGAACAGCGACAACAGGCCGCAGCGGGTCTTCGAGCCGAAAAACAGCGAGTGGGCATAGACGGTCGCCTGGGCAATCCGCTCGGTCCAGTCGCAAAGCCGCTGCAGGTAGTCCGTCAAGGCCGGGCAGCTGAAATCGACGTCATAGGTGCGCCGGTTGATGCGGGCGTCCTCGAGCATCGAGTGACCGAGGTTGAGGCCTTTCCAGGTCAGGATGCCCTTCGACGGTTCGGCGACGAAATCCTCCAGCGGCTTGAACGCCCGCCGGGCGGCCGGACGCAAGCCGAGTTCCATCGTGATGCAGCCGTTGAGCAGGTCGATGCGCGGATTTTCGGTCATTTCGCGCGGCAGCAATCCCTCGACCAGCGGTATGACCGCCCAGCCCTGGCGCTTCAGTTCCATCAGCACGACCAGCGGATACTTGCGCAACTGGTCGATGTTGCGCGCCGCGATGACGATCACGCCCTTGGGATTGGTCGGCTGCTTCGCCTTTTGGAATGTGTTCGACGTCTGCCGCAGGAATGTCAGCTCGCCATAGCGCCGGATCACGCTCCAGTGCTGGTGCGGATTGACCCGCGCCGGCTTCGACAGCATGTAGGCATGAACGCGCTTCAGCACGTGGATCGCTTCGGTGAACCGGCTCTGGCGCTGCAGGATGTTGACGAAATACAGCGCCGCCGGCGAACTCTGCAGTGCCGTCGGCAGTTTCTTGAAGACGATCTCGGCATCCTTGAACATGCGCGCGCGCATCGCCCACAACAGATAGGCCTTGAGCTGGTTTTCCTTGTCGGGCGCCGCCGGCAGCCGGTTGATCAACTGCACCGACTGGTTCGTCCAAGTCTCTTCATCTTCGCTCACCAGCGCCGGCAGGATCAGCCAGACCGCCGATTCCGCCAGGCCGCCCTGGGCGATGGCGACCAGATGCGTCTTGATATCGACGATATCCGCCGGCCGGCGCAGCGAGCGCATGATGTCCATCGCCATGGTCAGCGTCTGCACCAGCAGCACCGCCGCCTTTTCCGGCAGGGCCGACGGGTCCGCTATCTCCATCGCGGCGCGGATGTCCGCCATCACCTCGTCGAGCGACTGATTGGCTTGCTGATAGGCGCGATGGAACGTCAGCTGTCGACGAACGCCCTGCCGCAGCATCTCGTTGATGACGCGCAGCCGGTCGATCAGCGACACTGATTGCCGGAACTCATCGAGGCAGGCATCGAGATAGGCCCCCTCCTGCTTGCCCTGCAGCAAGGGTTCCTTGAAGTTGATGGTCCAGTTCGCCGCCTTGGCCTGTTCCGTCCCGGTCTTGCCCTTGACGACCAGATCGCCATAGGTGTTGCCGCTTTCGGTGTCGAGCCAGCCGGTGTCCTCGCGGGCGATCTGATCGATGACGCGCCAGGTATTGCGCAGCGTGTCATAGCGCTTCTTCGCCGCCTGGATGTCTTCCGGCTCGGTGAATTCCTTCTGGGTCAGCTGCTCGATCTTCTGCGCCACGATGGTGCTGGCTTCCTGATAGGCGCCGGCCTTGGCCATCGTCACGGTGTAGAGATAAATGAGGAATGGACTGTGCGGCGCCTGCTTCAGGGCCTCCTGGGCCGAGCGCTGGATGCGGGCGCGGCCCTGGTCGCTCACCATCTGTCGGGCGATCATGTCGCCGAGCTTCACGGGAATGTTCTTTTCCAGCGCCTCGAACCGCGACGCCAGGTAGAGCAGGCGGGGAAACTTCTTGCGCGCCAGCGGCCGCACCATCAGCTCGTTCAGGCGCTGCAGCCGCAACTGCGTCAGGCGCGCATTCGAGCGGTGTCCATGGAAGACCCGCGTCACCAGGTCCATCGTGGCACGATCGGCCTTCAGGTGCGGGGAAACCGCCGTCAGCGCCTTGCGTGCCAGCGGCCGCATCCGCAATCGCACCAGCGCGCGCGTCACGCCGAGCACCGTCTTGACCGCGGCATTGCGCAGGACAACGCCCATTGGCCTGGCCATGAACGCCGTCTTGGTCGTGTCTTCGGGGGCTTCGGTCGACATCAGGTTGGCATCCAGTCGAGAATTCAGGCGAGTAACGAACAAAGTCAATCAGAATAAGGCGTCCGCGAAGTTCGCGCCCGGCCGAGCGCCGGACGCGAAGCCGAAAAACGCCGGATACTTCCATGGCGACGGCTTGAAGGGCTATTTGCGAAGCCGTCGGAATTTCGCCGACACAGGCAGGGCGGGCACAGCGAAACGACTGTCGTCGGCGGAATGCGTGGCAATTCGGTTGGTCGATAGTCCCTCAAGGCGCCGGATTTCGCCCATGTACATGACATCGCGACGCGCCTTGCGCAATAGGCTGGTTGGCCGGGCGATCGTGACAAGGCCCAATCCTTGGCGCGGCGGCCGCCCGCACCATTCAGAATGCGACCACGGCGCCAGTTCACCCTTCCTTCACCCATCGGCGCCCTGCCGGTGCGGGCGGCCCGGTTGCCAAGGCGGGCAAAACAGCAATACTTGGGGCGGTTTCGAGATAACGGTGGCAGCCCACTCCCGGTCTTGCTAGAGCAGATGCCGGACGACCGATGCCAGCCGCCGCGACATTCGGACGGCAGTGCGATTGAATCGAGCCTTTGCATCAGCCCCGCGCGCCGGCGGCGGAGGTGAGGCGGAACAAGGGATGGGCACCCGCCGGGGTGGCCGGCGCGACGGCTTCGGCCATCATTTCGTCGCGTTTGAAATGCGAAAACGCCGTTCTTGTCTCGTTCGGCTCTTGGGTTTTGGTCGGCTCCGACCGCTTTGACAGAGGTTCACGATGCTTCCTTACGGCAAACAGTCGATTGATCAGTCCGACATTGATGAAGTCATCCGCGTGTTGCGCAGCGACTATCTCACCACCGGCCCGGAAATCGAGCTGCTGGAGCAGGCGTTCTGCCAGGCGACCGGCGCCCGTCATGCCGTGGCCTGCGCCAACGGCACCGCCGCCCTGCACCTGATCGCCATGGCGATGAACCTGCAGCCCGGCGATGAAGTCGTCGTTCCGTCGATTTCCTTCGTCGCCACCGCCAACGGCGCGCGCTATTGCGGCGCCGACGTCGTCTTCGCCGATGTCGATCCCGAAACCAGCCTGATGACGCCGGCGACGCTCGAGGCGGCGCTGAAGCGGGTGACGCCCGGCAAGCTCAAGGCGATTTTCGCCGTCCACATGGGCGGCCACCCCGCCGACATGCCGGCGCTGAAGGCGATCGCCGACCGCGAGGGCGTCTTCATGGTCGAGGACGCCTGCCACGCGCTCGGCACCACCTACACCACGGCGGACGGCCGCGAGCATCGGATCGGCGACGGCGCCCATTCCGATTTTGCCGCGCTGTCGCTGCATCCGGTCAAGACCATCACCTGCGGCGAGGGCGGCATCGTCTTCACCCCGCACGACCATTTCGCCCACGATCTCAAGATCAAGCGCTCCCACGGCCTCAGCCGCGACGCCGACGAGTGGACCAATGGCGAACTCGCCTTCGAGGAAGGCACCGGCGCCGCCAATCCCTGGTACTATGAGCTCGGCGAGGTCGGCTACAACTACCGCCTGACCGACTTCCAGGCCGCCATGGCCCGCTCGCAGCTGAAGCGGCTGCCGCATTTCGCCGCGCGCCGCCGCCGGCTGGTCGCGCTCTATCACCAGAAGCTCGACGGCCTCTCCAATGTCGTCAAGCTGGTGGCGCCGCGCGACGGAACCGATCCCGTCCTGCACCTGATGGTGGCGCTGATCGACTTCAAGGCGATCGGCAAGACCCGCAAGGAGGTGATGATGGCCCTGCGCCAGCGCGGTGTCGGCACCCAGGTGCACTACATCCCGATCCACCGCCAGCCCTACTACGCCCGCCGCGCCGTCGGCCTCGACCTGCCCGGCGCCGATGCCTATTACGCCAAGTGCCTGTCGCTGCCGCTCTATCCCGACATGACCGACGCCGATGTCGATGTCGTCGTCGGCGCGCTGCGCGAGATTGCCGGCTGAGGTGGCGCGGATCGATACGGGGCGGCCGGCCGGCTTGAGGATGGACCAGCGCCGATGAGTCCCACCCGTTTCCTGCTCGACGGGCTCTTTTTCCTGACCTTCCTGGTGTTGCGGCTTCGGCCGCGCCACCTGCGGCCGGGCGCGCGCGTCACCTATGCGGCGAACTTCTCCGCTTGGAAACAGCCGCTGCTGGCGCGGATGTTCCCGGATCGCACCTTCCTGCACCTGCCCGTCGATGCGCCTGCCGGCTTTGTCACCCGGCTCGATCGCCTCGTTCCCGCCGGCGATATCGTTGCCTGGGGCATGACAGTCGACACCGAGGTCGACGCCTGCGCCGCGGCCCGCGGCATCGCCATCGAGCATGTCGAGGATGGCTTCGTCCGCTCGGTCGGCCTCGGCGCCAGTCAGGTGCCGCCGCTGTCGCTGTGCCTCGATCGCGCCGGGATCTACTACAACGCCCGCCAGCCCTCGCGTCTCGACGCGATCCTGGCGCATCACGATTTCGATGCCGATCCCGACCTGATGGCGCAGGCGCGCGCCTGCCTCGATCTCATCCGCGCCCAAGCCATTTCCAAGTACAATCTCCCCGACGATGTCGCGTCCGCGCCGGGGCGAGCGCCAGCGGCCACGCGTCTTGCCGAGCGGCAGGGCGATCGTCGGACGATCGTCTGTTTCGGCCAGGTCGAGGACGACCAGTCGATCGTCTATGGCTGCGACCGCCCGCTGAACAACAATGATCTCATCCGCCAGGCCGCCGCCGATCACCCCGGCGCCCGGATCATCTACAAGATCCATCCGGACTATCTGGGTGGCAAGCGCCGGCCGCTGTCCGATCTGGCGGAGGTCGCGCACCTGTGCGAGATTGTCGGCGACGAGGTCCCGCTACGGCAGCTTTTTTCTTCTGTCGAACGGGTCTATACGATCACATCGCTGGCGGGTTTCGAGGCCCTGATGCGCGGAATTCCGGTGACGACGCTCGGCATGCCGTTCTATGCCGGGTGGGGGTTGACGGATGACCGACAACCCGCGCCGCCCTGGCGGGGGCGCCGGCTGACGGTCGAGCAGGTTTTCGCCGGGGCCTATCTGCTGTATCCGGTCTATTTGGCGCCGGGTACGCTGGCCCGGTCGGATCTGCCCTCGACCATTGGGCATATCGTGCGGGAAAAGGAGCGATTGGCGGCACTACATTGAGGAATTGCCGGTTTCGCCTCGATGTTTCGGAGCGGGTTCCGGCCTGATTGAACGCAATTGCATTGCCTGCTGACTAAATATCCAGGGACGATCGGTCCCGAAAACAGCGTTGACTGAGGGAGCTATTGTCGTCGTGCTGCTCATTGCCTGCCGTGCCAGCCCCAAAATCGGTTTTGGCCACCTGACGCGCAGTCGGGCGATCGCCGATATTGCCGCCGCGCGGGGGCTGTCGACGCTGCTCATCGGCCCGACGCTTGCCTATGCCCAGCCCGAGGACCATGCCCGCTTTGCCGACTGGATCGAGGCCGCCGACGCCGACATCGACGACCGCCGCGTCGCCGATCTGATCGCGCTCGCCGCCGCGCGCGGCATCCACCACGTCATGCTCGACGACTACGGCTATGACGGCCCCCGCCAGCAGGCACTGCGCGATGCCGGCCTGCGGGTGCTGACCCAGTATGACGCCAGCAAGCCGCCCCGTTTCGCCGCCCAGCTCGCGGTCAATGCCAGCCCGGCCGAACATGCCGGCCTGCACCGCGAACGCCTCTACAATCCCGATGTCCGTTTCCTCAACGGTCCGCGCCATGCGGTGTTGCGCGAGGAATTCTCCGCCGTCGATCGCCGCCCGCCCGGCCGGCCGGTCCGGCGCATCCTGGCGACCTTCGGCGGCGGCGACGATCGCGGTGGCGGCGTCCAGGTGATCGAGGCGCTCGCCGGCCGCATCCCGGCCGAAGTGACGCTGGTGATCATGTCCGGCCGCGCCAATCCCGCCCTGCCGGCGATCGAGGCGGCGATCGGCCGTCACCCCGGGCTGTCGATCGAGCTGGCGGTGTCGCCGGCCGAGCCGGCCCGGCTGATGGCGTCATGCGACATGGCGATCATGGCCGGCGGCACGTCGGTCTACGAGGCCGCCTTCCTCGGCCTGCCGATGCTGCTCCTGGCCGTCGCCGAGAACCAGTATGCCCAATGCGGCGGCTGGGAAGGCCTTGGCGCCGCCCGCTATCTCGGCCCGTTGCACCGGGTTGATTCCCAAGTGCTGGCCTCCGAGGTCGACCGCATCCTCGCCGACGACGCCCTGCGCGCCCGCATGGGCTCGAACGGCGTCGATCAGGTCGATCTGAACGGAGCAAACCGCCTGCTCGACGCCTTGCTGGACCGAACGTGAGTGAGACGACACCAATGACCAAGAAGAAGACTGTCCTCGTTCTGGGTACCAATGCCGGGCAGGCCGACCTGATCCGGCACATGGTGTCGCGCGGCTGGCACACCATCGGCTGCGCCCACGTCTCGGGCCTGCCGGGGGAAGCGCTCGCCCATGGCTTCGAGAAGGTCGACGTCCGCGATGTCGATGCCGTCGCCGCGCTGGCTCGCCGCATCGGCGCCGATCTCGTCTATTCGGTCTCCTCCGACCTGGCGATCAAGACCGCGATCGCCGTGTCCGAGCGCCTCGGCCTGCCGCATTTCTACGACAGCGGCCTGATCGAGCTCCTCGACCAGAAGCATCTGTTGCGCGCCCTGCTGAACGAGCGCGGCCTCAGCGTCGTGCCCTACACCCGGCTGTCGTCCGGCGCGGAAGCCGGCGGGTGGACGGAGTTCCCCTGCGTGGTCAAGCCGGCCGATGCCCAGGGCCAGCGCGGCGTCGTCGTCGTCCACTCGGTCGAGGCCCTCGCCCCCGCCGTCGATGCCGCGGTCGCCATCTCCCCGACCCGTACCGCGATCATCGAGCGCTACCTTAGCGGCGTCGAGGTGTCGTCCAACGTGCTGGTGCGCGACGGCAAGGTGGTGATCAACGAGGTCTCGGAGCGCCTGGTCCATCGCGGCGAGCTGTTCGGCATCCCCAAGGGGCACCTCGTGCCCTGCTACAATGTCAGCCCGGCCGACTGCGAGGCCGTGCGGCAATTGGTCCGCGATGTCGTCGCTGCCATGGGGCTCGACAAGGGATGCCTGTATTTCCAGATGAAGATCACCCCGGACGGGCCGAAGATCATCGAGATTGCGCCGCGTCTGGACGGGTGTCACATGTGGCGGCTCATCTTCCATTCGCGCGGCATCGATTTCCTCGAGGCCACCGTCGATGCGCTCATCGACCTGCCGATGCGCGACTACCGCCCGCGCGCCGACATCCCGGTGCATGAGCTGATCTTCCAGCAGACGCCGCCGCATGTCGCCTTCTCCTGCGCCGGCTTCCCGCAGCCCTTCGATGCGCTCTATCACGAATACCGCTATGCCGATGGCGAGGCGGTTCAGCCGATCAATGGCCGGCTGGAAGTGGCCGGCTACTATGTCCGCACCTCGCGCGATGCCGATATCGCCCGTTACGAGGCGGAAAAGCCATGATGCGCGTCGCAGTCACCGGTGCGAACGGCTTCATCGGCGGCTACCTCGTCGAGGCGCTGCTGGCGGCCGGCCATGAGGTCGTCTGCATCGGCCGCTCCGAGGCCTCGCTCGCCGGGGTCAAGGGCGACGTCGTGCGCCATGTCACCGATTTTTCGCCGGCCGACCTGACCGCCGCCCTCGCCGGCTGCGACAGCCTCGTCCACCTTGCCGGGCGCCGCAGCGTCCGTGGCGAGGACATGGAACTGGTCGCCGAGTTCGCCCAGACCGGCCTGATGATGCTGGACGGCCTGTTGCGCGCCGCCCTGGAAAATCGCCTGCGCCAGGTGGTGCAGATCTCGTCGATCGCGGTCTATTCCGGCGCCAACCGCAAGCCCTATGACGAGGCCGAACCGCCGGTTCCCGCCAGCAATTACGGTCTGGCCAAGCTGTTTTGCGAACACTACGCCGATTGGTGGAGCGCCCGCCACGCCATCCCGGCGGCGCATCTGCGGGTCGCGGCCTGCTTTGGCGCCGGCGAAAAGCTGACGCCGGCGCTGATGAGCCTCTGCGACCGGGCGAGCCGCAAGCAGATGCTGAAGCTCTCCAACGGCGGTCACCACGCCATCGACCAGATCTATGTCGCCGATGTGGTCGACGCCATCCTGACGGTGCTGGCCAAGGGCGCCGTCGGCGGCGTCGGCGGCGCCTTCAACATTGGCGCCGGCCGCGCCGCCACCGTGCGCGAAATCGCCGAAACCGCCAACAGCGTCTTCGGCAATGACGGCAATTTGACCATCGAGCCGCCGCAACCGGAATCCGAGCCGGCGCTGACCAATCACATGCGGATCGATCGCGCCGCCGCCGTTCTCGGCTGGGCGCCGCGCCATTCGCTGCGGCAGGGCATCGCCGCCATGCGCGATCGCCACAACCGAATTTGACCCAAGGGGAGTTGTCCGATGTCGACCATCAAGCAAGCGCTCTATTCCGACCCCGCCAAGGCCAACGACCCGTCGCCGTTCATCATTGCCGAGATGTCCGGCAATCATAACGCCTCGCTCGAGCGTGCCCTTCGCATGGTCGACATCGCCGCCGAGGTGGGCGCCGATGCCGTCAAGCTGCAGACCTTCACCCCCGACACCATGACGCTCAACGTCAGAAAGGAGGGCTTCACGGTCACCGCCGCCAAGTCGCTGTGGAAGGGACGCGAGCTCTACGACCTGTTCAAGGAGGCGCAGACCCCCTGGGAATGGCACAAGCCGATCTTCGACCGCGCCCGCGAGAAGGGCATCCTCTGCTTCAGCTCCGCCTTCGACGAGACCGCCGTCGACTTTCTCGAATCCCTCGATGCGCCGGCCTACAAGATCGCCTCCTTCGAGTGCACCGACATCCCGCTCATCCGCTATGTCGCCCAGACCGGCAAGCCGATGATCATCTCCACCGGCATGGCCTCGCTCGGCGATATCGAGGACGCCGTCGGCGCCGCCCGTGACGGCGGCTGCACCAATCTGACGCTGCTGAAGTGCACCAGCACCTATCCCGCATCGCCGGAAAACACCAACCTGCTGACCATCCCGCACCTGCGCGATCTGTTCGGCTGCGAGGTCGGCCTTTCCGATCACACCCTCGGCATCGGCGCGGCGATCGCCGCCACCGCGCTCGGGGCCACCGTGATCGAGAAGCACTACACCACCGCCCGCGCGGATGGCGGCGTCGACTCGGCCTTCTCGCTCGAGCCGCACGAATTCGCAAGCATGGTCGCCGAGACCAAGGTCGCCCGCGCTGCGCTCGGTCGGATCCAGTATGGCGGCACGCCGGACGAACAGCACGCCCGCTCCAAGCGCCGCTCGCTCTACATCGCCCAGGACATGGCCAAGGGCGACGTTTTGACGCGCGAGAACCTGCGCCGGATCCGCCCCGGCCTCGGCCTGCCGCCGAAGCTGTTCGAACAAATGCTTGGTCGTCCGGTCAACCGTGATGTCGAGAAGGGGACGCCACTCACCTATGACATTTTGGGTTGAGATGGGCGCCAGCTTATGCGAGTGAGCTGGCGGGGGCTGATATGTAGATTGGCGATCGTGATTTGATGGCAATGCGGCCTCTACGTTCCCTTGGGGTTTTCTGGTCGAGCGTTTCCTCGCTCGCGCGCGATCTCGCGGCGAATTATGTCGACCGCGGGCGATCCCGCTTGCGCCGTCACTTGCCCGGCTGCCGCGCCGCCGTCGATCGCGCCCGCGCCGCCTGGCTCGACCACGACCTCGCCGCCGGCCTCGCCGCCCTTGCCGACGCCGAGGCCCATGGCTGCGAGCTGCCCGTCGAGGTCGGTCAGGGCTTCGAACGCGCGCTTGCCGACATCCCCTCCCGCGTCAACCTCTCGGCCGCGGCCGAGCCGGTGCTCGCGCAATGGCCCGACAGCATTCCGGTGCTTTATGCCCGCATCATGGGGCTGATCGAGCTCGACTCCTTTGCCGCCGCCCACGACCTGGTGTCCGACGCGCTGCTGCGCGCATTGGACGGTTTCGAGCAGCACGAGGGCCCGTTGCGCAAGCGCCGCGGCCACCTCCTGCGCCTCCTGTCGCTGTGGAAGGTCGTCGATGCCGCCGCCCGCGACCAGATGTGCTGGGCCGTCGAGAGCCGGCACGAGCCGCAGGCCTATATCGACCTGCCGTTCGTCCGGCGCTTTGAAGCCCTGCCGGCGGAGCTGACCCACGGCGAGACCGAGCTGACATTGGGCTTTGCCGAGCCCTACCTGCAGGGGAAGCAGCAGACCCGCTTTCTCGAGCGGTGCCGCAAGGCATTCGACGAAACCCGCCCCCTGCAGAAGAAACTCAACGCCATCAAGAGCATGATCCGCTCGGGCCTGCGGCGCGAGGTCAGCTATACGCCCTGTTACGAGCTCGCCCGCGCCTGCTTCGCCGAGCTCGATGCCGATCTGCGCGCCATCGAGGCGGTGCTGCCGGTGGCGGCGACCCAGACCTCGTTGCGCGGCTTGCGGTCGGCCTATGGGCTCGCCCGGCAACTCGGCCTCGACGCCGAGGCCGCGCGGATGCGCGCTACCCTGGTCGCCTGCGCCGGCAGCGGCGATCAGCCGTCGGCCTCGATCTGGATCATCGGCAACACCCTCGGCGCCGGCGACCCCGGCCTTGACCGGCTTTATGAACTCGCCGCCGATCCGGACGACGAACGCGACGCCCGCGACTTCTTCCAGTGGGCGACCAGGGCCGGTGCCTATGAGCGGGCGCACCGCGTCTTCGCGGCGCTGTCGCCGGACCTGCAGGTGCGCCAGTCCACCCTGTCCTACGTCAACATCCTGCAGCGATCCGGTCGCTTCGAGGAGGCCGAGCGTCGGGTCCGGGATGTCCATGCACGCTTGCTGGTCAAGCCCGAGGGCTTCGATCCGCAGACGAGCTACACCTGGGTCCGCCGCGCCGGCGAATTGGGCTTTGCCGCCCAGACTGCCCGCTATTTCTCGCAGGTGCCGCAGCCGAGCCAGCCCGTCGGCGTCATCTTCGCGACGCCGCGCAACATCGAACAGCTCCGGCGCACGCCGCTGGTGGTGCTGATGGAGTGGAAGCGTCAGGGATGGGCGGTGCTGCCGGTCTTCGAGGGCGTCCTGCCGGTCGAGCCGACCGGCATCGCCGCGATCGATCGCCTCGCCGCCGGCATCCGTCTGGCCAACAATCTCGGACCGTTCCTGGCGGCGCGGGCCGCGCCCGGTTCCGGCGTGGTGGTGGATCTGGCCGCCGGTCGGTTCGAGTGGCGCGACATCGACCTGTCGCACGCGCTGTGGGAAGAGGCGACAATCAGCCGGCGCGTCTACACACCCGACTGGACGTGCCCGGCGCTGCACCTGTCATTGGGGCATTTGGTGCGCTGGACCAGCAATATCGGCGTGTTCCTTGAAACCGCCCGCCAGGATCTGGCCGAGATCGGCCTGCGCGCCGGCATCCACGTCTTCTCGAACTTTCGCCTGCCCGACGCGCTGGTGCGCTTCTACTGCGAGCGCCACGGCGACGAGAAAGCCTTCTTCTGCATTCATTCCACTAACGGCTACGAGAACTATTTCGCCAACTTCGCCTCCAACATCTCGACGCGGATGTCGATCCGCAACGTGACCTCCTATTCCGACACGCGCGGCTGTTCGTTCCCGCCGCCGGAAGCGGTCGAACATGCCGTCGGTGGCTACGACGACGATATCGAGGCCTTTGCCCAGCTGAATGTCGAGATCGATCGCATCGCCATCCGCGATACCCATCAGGGCGAGGAAGCCAAGGCGGCGCGCCAGCGGATCGAGGCCTGGAAGGCAGCGGGCGGCAAGGTTGCCTGTGCCTTCGGCAAGATCGTCTGCGACAGCGGCGTGCCCTATGACGGCGGTCCGGTTCATGCCTCGATGCAGGACTGGATCAACGACACGGTTGCCAGCGTCGCCGGTTCCAACACCCTGCTGCTGATCAAGCCGCACCCTTACGAATTGCGCGAATCGATCGGTTGCTTCCTCAACCAGACATTCCGCGAGATCATCACCGAGCCGTTCGGCGACAATGTCATCTATCTCGGCCACGACTGGTTCGAGATCCGCGAGATCGCCGAGTTCCTCGATTTGGCGCTGATCTACAATTCCACCACCGCCATCGAGGTCGCCTCCATCGGCGTGCCGGCGGTGGTGTGCTCGCATTTCGCGCCGGTCGACTATCCGGTCGGCCACGCCGCGCCGATGAGCCGCGAGGAGTACCATCGCATGGTTCGCTTCGAGCAGGAGGTGCCGATCGCTCCCGACGGCCGCGAGCGCGCCGCCTCGTGGCTGCATCTGATGAACAACGGCACGGTCGCCGCCAACTACCGCTACCACAGCCGTCAGGTCACCAATTGCGTCATCTATCCGCCGCGCTGGTTCGAGACGGAAATCGATCGTTACATGCGCGAGGGCGACCCCGAGGTCACCCGTCTGGCGCAAATGGGCCTCGCCTGCCGGCCTCGCCACCCGCAGGACGCGGCCTGATCGCCGGAGGCAGCTCCCGGCCTGCGACACAAATTGCCGCATCGGCATTTGAAGCGATTTAAACTGTCAACTCTTCGGACATTGTTAACCGGAGCGATCTCCATACTGACGTGCTGGTTATCGGCACTATTACCAGTTCGCCGAGCCCGGTTGGAGATGGTCTTGATGTCCGCGATCCCCTTGCCCAAGCTCACGATCACGCGTCGGTTCTTCCTGCTGGCCGGCATGGCGTTCGCGGTGATGCTCATCGGGTCGATTGCCGCATTTCTGCAGATCAATACCCACTTGCGCGGCGAACAGATGTCGCGCCTGCGCTCGATGACCGAAATCATGCACAAGGCCGTGCTGACCGCGAAGGCTCGCGCCGATGTCGGTGAAATCTCGGACGAGGAAGCCCGCGACGCCGTTCAGGCCATGGTCAAGGACCTGCGCTTCGATGACGGCAACTACTTCTTCATCTATGCGCTCGACGGCACGTCGGTCGCCACCGGTCCGTACGCCTCCCGTGTCGGCCAGAATTTTCTCGAGGAGCGCGATCCGGACGGCAAGCCATTCGTGCGCGAATTGGTCGATGCGGCGCGCCGGGGCGGCGACTTCGTCGCCTATCAGTTCCGCAAGCCCGGCCAGTCCGACATCGCCCCGAAGATCTCCTATGCGCTGGAGATCCGCGGTTGGGACTGGCTGATCGGTGCCGGCGTCTATACCGACGACATCTGGGTGCCGCTGATGGCGATTTCCCAACGCCTGGCGCTCTACCTGACGCCGCTGTTGCTGGCATTTGGCCTCGGCGCCTTCATCCTCGCCCGCACGCTGGCCCAGCCGCTGCGCCGGCTCACCTCCGACCTTGCCCACCTCGCCGCCGGCGACCTCGATCGCCCGGTGACCGGCACCGGACGCCGCGACGAGATCGGCGACATCGCCTCCACCGTCTCCGGTTTTCGCGCCCGCCTGCGCGATCGCGCCGAGGACGACGCCCGCGCCGAACAGCGGCGCCTGTCGGCCGAGGAGCAGAACCGCCGCGCGACGCTCGCGGCGGTCGCCGGCGAGTTCGAGGCCCGCGTCCGCTCGATCATCGCCAAGGTGCGCGAGGCCGTGGTCGAATCCGCCGGCGCCATGACCGAGACCACCAAGCTTGCCGAACTGTCCGTCGGCAGTGCCCGCACGGCGGCCGGCGCCGGTAATGACACGGGCCTCGCGGTCGAAACCGTCGCCGCCGCCACCGAGGAAATGTCCGCCTCCATCGGCGAGATCGCCGGGCAGGTGACGCGCGCCTCCACCCTCACCGTCGAGACCGTCCGCGCCACCGACGCCACCCGCCGCACCATGACCGACCTCGCCGAGGCGTCGAGCCAGATCGCATCCGTCGTCGGCCTGATCCGCGACATCGCCGAGCGCACCAACCTGCTGGCCCTCAACGCCACCATCGAGGCTGCCCGCGCCGGCGATGCCGGCCGCGGCTTTGCCATTGTCGCCTCCGAGGTCAAGTCGCTCGCCAGCCAGACCGCCCGCGCCACCGACGACATCGCCGCCCGCGTCGAGGCGATCCAGTCCGCCACCAGCGACACGCTCGCCGCCAATGGCGGCATCGACCAGTATGTCCGCGAGCTTGAGGCGATCAACACCGCCGTCTCCGCCGCCGTCGAGGAGCAGAACGCCGCCACCGGCGAAATCGGCGCCGGCGCCGGCCGCGCCGCCGGCCTGACCCATGAACTGCAGGCCGATCTGGCGATCCTGCTCGATGCCTCGCAGCGCACCTCGTCCGCCACCGGCGAGGTCGCTCGCATCCTCGCCGACGCCGCCCGCGATGCCGACGTCCTCGCCCGCGAAACCGACGCGTTCATCCGCAAGCTGACCGCCTGAACCGGCGCCGCGCCGGCGGCTTCGGCCTTGTGAACCGCCGGGCGGGCGACTACATCTCGGGTCCAGCCCCGCGCCGAACCGCCCCGATCCGGTCGCGGCGAGCGCGCCAATCCCGAAGGCCCGAGCCATGTCGCAGCACGAAACCAGCCCCTACGGCCCGTGGCACGGCACCACGATCCTGACCATCCGCAAGGGCGGCAAGGTGGTGATCGCCGGCGACGGCCAGGTTTCCCTCGGCCAGACGGTGATCAAGTCCACCGCCCGCAAGGTGCGCACCCTCGCCAAGGGCGGCGTCATCGCCGGCTTTGCCGGTTCCACCGCCGATGCCTTCACCCTGTTCGAGCGGTTGGAAAAGAAGCTGGAACAATACCCGACCCAGCTCACCCGCGCCTGCGTCGAACTGGCCAAGGACTGGCGCACCGACCGCTATCTGCGCCGGCTCGAGGCGATGATGCTGGTCGCCGACAAGGAGGCATCCCTGGTGCTGACCGGCACCGGCGACGTGCTCGAGCCCGAGGGCGGCGTCATGGGCATCGGCTCCGGCGGCAACTACGCACTGGCCGCCGCCCGCGCCCTGATCGACACCGACATGGATGCCGAAACCATCGCCCGCCGCGCCATGAAGATCGCCGCCGACATCTGCGTCTACACCAACCACAACGTCGTCGTCGAAATGCTCGACTCGGCCACCTGAGTCCATCGGGCATTGAAAATGACCGACGGTATTCCTGACGCGATTGTCGCATGCCTCCGATGCGGATGGGCGATTCGCCTGTCCCCGGAGGACTGGCGCGTCAGCGCCCTCGGCCTCTGGCAGGAGTGCATCCGGCGCAAGCGTTTCGGCGCCGAGATCCGATCAGGCCTCTCGGCCTGACCGGGAATGCCGGTCGTTCGATTTCCGCGCGGGGCGCGCGCGCCGGTCGGCCGACCCACCCGCTCACAGCTTGCGCAGATGATAGCTCTTCGGCCGGGTCAGGGCATCGAAGGCCAGCACCGACATCGACGCGCCGCGACCGGTATTCTTGACGCCGGTCCAGGCGAGGCCCGGATCGACATAGTCGCAGCGGTTCATGAACACCGTGCCGGTTTCGACCTCGTCGCCGATCTTCTCGGCCGCATCCGCGTCCATCGTCCAGATCGAGGCGGTGAGGCCATAGGGCGAGTCGTTCATCAGGCGGATCGCCTCGGCATCGTCCTTGACCTTCATGATGCCGACGACCGGGCCGAAGCTCTCTTCCATCATCACCGACATCGAGTGATCGACGTCGACCAGCACCTGCGGCATCAGATAGGCGGTGCCGGCGGCATCGGCCGGGAACAGTGCCGGATCGATCAGCGGCTTGGCACCCTTGGCCAGCGCTTCCGCCGTCTGGTCGCGGACGATCTTGGCGAAGCGGGCATTGGCCATCGGCCCCAGCGTCGTGGCGCCGTCGAGCGGGTTACCCAGCGCATAGGTGCGGGTCAGCGCCGCGAACTTGTCGACGAACCGGTCATAGAGACTTTCGTGCACATAGATGCGCTCGATGCCGCAGCAGCACTGGCCGGAATTGTAGAAGGCGCCGTCGACGAGGTTTTCCACCGCATGGTCGAAATTGGCGTCGGGGCGGACATAGGCCGGGTCCTTGCCGCCGAGTTCCAGTCCCATCGTTGTGAAGGTGCCGCCGCAATAGGCCGAGATCGCCTTGCCGCCGCCAACCGAGCCGGTGAAGTTGACGTGGTCGACATGCCCGCCCGACAGGATCTTGCCGGTATCGTCATGGGACAGCACCACGTGCTGGAACAGCCCCTTCGGCAGGCCGGCGCGATCGGCGGCCATCTGGAAGCGGTCGCCGACGAGGATCGTCTGCGCCGCGTGCTTCAGGATCACCGCATTGCCGGCGAGCAGCGCCGGCGCGACGGTATTGACCGTGGTGATGAACGGATAGTTCCACGGCGCGATGATGAAGACGATCCCGGCCGGGTCGCGTTTGATGTGGCGGATGAAGCCATCCATCGGCTTCGGCACGATCGGCGCCAGCGCCTCGTCGGCGATGTCCACCATGTAGCGGGTGCGCGCCTCGAACGGCGAGAACTCGCCGCCATAGCGCACCGGCCGGCCCATCTGCTTCGCCAGTTCCGGCACGATCTCGTCCTTCATGGCGAGCATCGCGTCCATCATCCGCAGCACGGCGGCCTTGCGCTCGGCGAGCGGCGTGCGCGCCCAGATCTTCTGCGCGGCACGCGCCGCCTTCAGCGCGGCCTCGATTTCAGCGGCGGAAGCCGTCGGGCGGCGCACCAGTTCCTTGCCGTCGACGGGCGAAATGCAGACGATGTCGGACATGATCGGGTCTCTCTTGCGGGGGATCTTGCGCCTCGTCCGGCCGGAGCCGCCTCGGCGGATTTGTGATCACAATTTTCAAGCAGGTTTAGCAAAATCCTCCGATCGTTTCCAGATCGGAATCGGTGGCCGGATCACCGGAGCTGCGACCTTTCAGCTGTCGTTCGGCTTGGATCGCAGAAACTCCGGCAGATCGGCGGTTCGGACGTCCGTATTCGGAAAGTCTTCGCCAATGTAGAGGAGATCTATCTCAAGCCGGCTCGACGCCGCATAGGCGAAACAATCCCCCATGTTGAGCGCTGCCTTGCTGTTGCGGCCCTTGCCAAATCGCACAAAGGCGGTTCGTGCGACCTGTCCGATAAAGTCATCGAGTGGGACGACCTGGATGTCGTACTCGTGGATGAACTCGCGCAGTCGCTCCTCCGCCAAGGTGCTGTCGCCACATTTGCGCAACATTGCGGCAAACGTTTCGAACAAGGCAATCGTCGACGTCTCGCGTCGCTCATACCAAGCCAGTATGTCAGCGGCGCGGAAATAGTCAGGCTCGGCGTCGATGATGGCAACCATTACCGAAGCATCGACAAAGACACGCCTATTCCCAGAGATCGTCATAGAACTTCTTGGGTAACGGAGGCTGACCCGATGGCGTGAAGCGCCCATGCAGGTCGTCCAGATACTTGCGGAACTTCTCGATACGGCGGTGGGCCGCCAGTTCGTGCTCGATAAGATTCCGGACGAGCAGCCCTGGCTGGGTGCCGAGCGACACCGCCAGTTCGGTCAATTCGGCCTCCATGGTCGGATCGGCAATCTCGATCTTCATCGTCCGTACCCCGGTTCGTATCCGTCCAAGCTAGCACGATCGCGTTCGCCCGCCAAACGACGGGTGAACGCCGGCGCGCCCCTCAGATGATCTCGAAATACCGCGCCATTTCCCAATCGGTGATCGCCTTGCGAAATTCGCGCTCTTCCCACTCGCGCGAGCCGGCATAGTGGTCGACGAAGGCGCTGCCGAACAGTTCGCGCGCCGGCTTCGAGGCCTTCAGCCGGGTGGCCGCTTCCATCAGGGTGCGCGGCAGGGCGCGGTTCTTCGGGATCTTCTTCTCATAGGCATTGCCGGTCAGCGGGTCACCCGGCTCGATGCGGTTCTCGATGCCCCACAGGCCGGAGCCGATCGAGGCGGCGAGCGCGATATAGGGGTTGATGTCGGCCGCCGCGATCCGGTACTCGACGCGCTGCGACTTCTCCGAGCCAGGGATGACACGCAACGCCGTGGTGCGGTTCTCCACACCCCAGGTGGCGTCGGTCGGCGCCCAGAACCCGGGGATCAGCCGTGTGTAGCTGTTGACCGTGCAGGCGATCATCGACAGCAGCTCCGGCATCAGCGCCTGCTGGCCGCCGACGAACCAGCGCATCGTGTCGGACATCTTGTAGGGTTTGTCGGCATCGAAGAACGACGATTTGCCGGTCGTCTTGTCCTTCAGCGACATGTGCAGATGGCCCGACTGGCCCGGCCAGTCCCGCGACCACTTCGCCATGAAGGTCGCCATCCAGCCGCGCTTCTGCGCCAGGATCTTGGTGGTGGTCTTGAACAGCGCCGCCTTGTCGGCCGCCTCCAGCGCGCCCGAAACCCGGATCGCCGCTTCCAGCACGCCCGGCCCGGTTTCCGTGTGCAGGCCCTCGAGTTCGACGTCCATCGTCCGGCAGGTGCCCAGCAGTTCCTCGTAGAAATCCGCGTGCACGCCGGCGCGCAGCATCGAATAGCCGTAGAAGCCGGGGGTGATGCTCTTCAGGTTCTTGTAGTTCTTCTCCCGCACCGAATGCGGCGTCTCCTCGAACATGAAGAACTCGAACTCGGCCGCCGCCGAGACGTCGAAACCCATCGCATCGGCGCGCGCCAGCACCTTGCGCAGCGTGCCGCGCGGACAGACCGGCTCGTACTCGCCGGCGAACTCGCCGAGCACCAGGAGCTGGTTGTTCTCGTAGGGGATGAGCCGGGTGGTCTCCGGCAGCAGCCGGACCTCGGCGTCCTTGTAGCCGTTGTGCCAGCCGGCGACGGAAATGCCGGCGGCCTCGTCGTAGAGCTGGTCGTTGGAATCCCAGCCGAGCACGACGTTGCAGAAGCCGAAGCCGCCGGAAAGCGCGCTGATGAACTTGTCGCGCGCCATGTACTTGCCGCGAAAGATGCCGTCGATGTCGAACGCGCCCACCTTCACATGCGGGATGTCGTTGTCCTTGATGTACTGGATCAGCTCGGCGGCGGTTTTCGGGGCGGTCATGGCACCACTCGTTGGTTTTGTCGTTGGCTTTGTCGTTGGACGCGGTGTGGATCGGACTTCCACCGCCGTGAGGCGGGAGGGAAGGCGGGCGGACCCGCCTTCCGGTTGATGGTGGCGTCGATCAGATCTCGCCGACGGCCTTCTCGGCCGCGATGATGTCCTTCTGCCGCTTGGCGATCATGTCGCCGATCGGCGGGCCCTGGAACCGGCGGTTCTCGACGGCGAACCAGATGACGATCGACAGCACCAGGAAGCCGATGACGATGCCCAGGACCTTGTCGTTCGGCGGCTGCACGGCGATGAAGAAGATGATCGCCATGCCGACGACCGCCAGCGCGCTGACCAGCTTAAACAGCCCGCCGCTCATCGCCCACGGACCCGGGTGCGGCCACTTGTCGGTGCCGTAGGCCATCATGCCGAGCACGATCGGGATGATGAACGACAGGAACAGGAACACCAGGGTCGAGTTGACGACGATCGTGTAGAGGTTGGTGCCGCCGATCGAGACGAACTGCGCCAGGAAGACGTAGCCGACGCAAAGCGCCACCGACGTCCAGATGGCGTAGACCGGGGTGCGGTGCGCCGGCGAAACGGTCGCCAGCGCCTTCGAGCCGATCGGCATGCCGCCATCGCGTGAGAAGGCGTAGAGCATGCGCGAGGCCGAGGTGACGGTGGCGAGACCGCACAGGAACTGCGCGATGAAGATAGCGAGATAGAGCACCTGCTTCACCGAAGCCGGGATGATCGCGTCCATCGTGCCGAAGAACACGCCCCAGCCCTGCTTGGCACCCTCGGCGAGATCAGGGATCGCCAGCACCATGGCGCTGAGCATCACCCAGCCGGCGAGCGACGACCACAGGACCGACGAAACCATCGCTTCCGGCACGGAGATCGCCGCCTTCTTGGTCTCCTCGGCGGTGTGGGCCGAGGCGTCGTAGCCGGTGATGGTATACACCGGCAGCAGCAGGCAGAGCAGCAGCAGGTAGCCCATCGAGTCCGACTGCGGGAACACGTCGCCGCCGGCCGGGCCGGAGAAGTTGGTGAACGTCCATAGCCGCGAGATATCGATCGCCGGGGCGAACACCAGGCACAGCACCACCAGCGCCGCCGTGGTGCCGAGGATCAGGAAGCCGGAGAAGTCGGTCAGCATCGCCGTGATGCGGATGCCGAAGTGGTTGATCAGGCCCTGCAGGATGGTGATGACCGCGACGAAGGCCACGACCCAGACCGCATCGGCGGTCATGCCGATCAGCCCGCCGAACGTGCCCTGGAAGAACAGCGCCGTGCCGATGTTGATGGCGCCGAGCACGGTGATCAGGCCGAGAAGGTTGAGCCACGCCGTCAGCCAGCCGGTGAAGCGGTTGCCGAGGATCGAGGCCCAGTGATAGAGCCCGCCCGCCGTCGGATAGGCCGAGGAGATCTGCGCCAGCGCCAGCGCGAACATCGCCGAGACGATGCAGCCCAGGATCCAGCCGATGCCGGCGCCGGCGCCGCCGATCGACGAGGTCGCCTGCGCGAACGAATTGATGCCGCCCGACAGGATGCAGATGATCGAGAATGAGATCGCGAAGTTCGAGAACTTGCTCATGGAGCGTTGAAGCTCCTGCGCATATCCCATGCCGTGAAGGACCTTGAGATCCTCCTTTTTGTCCTTGTCGCTATAGTCGACGTCGCTCATGTTCCCCTCCGTTTTCGCACAGGTGGCGTCTCGTGCCGGGTGCGGTGGTGTGAGTTGCTCAGACCGTTCTTGCCATCCTCAGACTGTTTGCAGTTCTTGCTTGTTGTGCTGGTTACTTCATGCCCCCGCCGGAAGCACCGGCAGGGCGTGGGCCAACCGCCGCCCCCAGGCGAGTTGATCGGCGGGCGTTGCCACCCGGTCGTTGCGGATCTCGATCATCACGCAGGGCAACCCGCGCGAGCGGCCGTGCAGGTCGAGCGTCGTGTAGACCCGGTCGACGGGAGCGTAGGGTTGATTGACGCCGATCACCAGCCCGGTCTCGCGGCGCAATGCCTCGATCATCGGCAGCGCCAGCCGGTCGTCGTCGTCAAACAGGATCCCGACATCCCACGGCCGGGAAATGCCCTTGTAGACCGGGGTGAACGTATGCACCGCCACCAGCGCCGTCGGCTGCGCCCGGGCCAGCCGGCAGTCGATCAATGCCTCGATCGCGGCATGAAACGGCGCGTGGAACTGGTCGAGCCGATGCGACAATTCCGACCGGTCGAGGCTACGATTTCCCGGCACGACCGTGGTCTCGCTGACTTCGGCCACCAGATCCACGTCGCCGGCCTGCCGGTTGGTATCGATCACCAGCCGTGAAACCTTCGAGGCGACCAGCGCCGCGTCGAGCTCGCGCGCCATCGTCCGGGCGACAGGCAGCGCGCCCGGGTCCCAGGCAATGTGCCGCTCGAGTTCGGCCTCGGGCAGGCCAAGCGTGCCGTATTGCGGCGGAACCGAATTGGAGGCGTGATCGACGACAAGCACAAACCGGCCGCGCGCGTCGGCGTTTTCGATGCCGACAACGGGATGCGTCGGCTCGACATACATGGACAAATCACCGGCAATAGTTTTCCTTGCCAGTGACGCAGGTCTTGCCGCGTCGGCCATCGTCGCGCCTCTTGCGGCCGCTTCTAAAATTCATTTCAGAAACGGCTCTTGTTCTGTTTTGCGTTACGGTAGATACAAACCGACCTCGTAGTCAATCACCCGCATATCTGTCGCCCGAAGCTTTTTCAGCGGGCGCTCGTCCGGAGAAGCCAATGTCAGGTGACGGCAGTGAAATTGCAGGGGTAACCGCCGATTCGCTCGCCAGCCTGGTGCGCGTCCAGCTTGACAAGTTCACGCCGACCGAACGTCGGGTCTGTCATGTCCTGTTGTCGAACTATCCGTTTGCCGGGCTGGAAACCGCCGCCGAGTTGGCGGCCCGCGCCGGCGTCTCCGCTCCGACGGTGTTGCGCTTCGTCGCCCGCCTCGGCCTGTCGGGCTATCCGGAATTCCAGAAGCGCCTGCGCGAGGAACTGGAGGCGCGGCTGATCGCGCCGGCCGCCAAGCATCGCCCGGCCGACGAGGCCACCGGCGCCGCCGCCGCCCTCGACGCCTTCGCTGCCGCGGTGAAGGGCAACGTCACCCGAACCATGGACGATGTCGCGGTGTCGGAATTCGAGGCGATCGCCACCTTGCTCGCCGATCCCAAGCGCCCGATCCACTGTGTCGGTGGCCGTTTCACCGAGCCGCTGGCGCTCTACCTGGTCCGTCACCTGCGCATCGTCCGCCCCGACGTGACCATGCTCGACGCCATGACCGCCACCTGGGGCGATCATGTCATCAACATGGACAAGCGCGACGTCCTCGTCGCCTTCGACATCCGCCGCTATCAGACCGACGTGATCCAGCTCGCCGAGAACGCCGCCGCCCGTGGCGCATCCGTGGTGCTGTTCACCGATACGTGGCTGTCGCCGATCGTCCGCATTGCCCGTCATGTGCTGTCGTCGCAAGTCGGCGTGCCGTCGAACTTCGATTCGACCGTCGCCATGCTGGCCTTGATCGAGGCGCTGATCGCCCGCGTTACCGACGACCTCTGGCCGACGGCGAAGCTGCGCATGGAAGCGTTGGAAAAGCTGCGCGGGGCGTGATACGGCAACACCGCTTCACCCGGGACCCGGACATCGGCAATGGCTTCAACCGACTTCACGTCCGGCGCCGACACCGCCACGCCGGCCCCGATCGCGACCGACGCTCCGGCGGCCGCGAGCACCGACGCGCCGGATTGGGAGACGCTTCGCCCGCCGCGTTCGCGCTTCTGGCATTTCGCGCCCGGCCTCTGGCTGCGCGGTGGCAATCGCATCGAGGCGCCGGCCTGGATGCGGGCGCGACTGCGGTTCGCCACCCTGTTTCATTACAATGCCCGTAACAACGTCGTCAGCGTCGGCAAGGGGTTTTCCAGCCGCGGGCTGACAATCCGCTTCACCGGCTCCGGCAACCGGGTCGAAATCGCCGACAATGTCGATTTCAGCGGCGAGATTGCCATTGTCGGCAAGGGCCTGTGCGTCAGCATCGGCGCGCGCAGTCACCTCCGGGACGCAAAGATCGGCGTGCGCGGCGCCGGCGTGCGCATCGGCGCTGACTGCCTCTTTGCCAACCGCGTCGAGATCCGCTCCAGCGACATGCACCGGATCATCAACCGCGCCAATGGCAAGGTGATCAATCCGCCCCGCCCGGTGGAGATCGGCAACCACGTCTGGGTCGCCGGCGACGTCAGCATCATGCGCGGCACCCGCATCGCCGATGATTGCGTCATCGGCATCGGCTCGCTGGTCAACACCCGCTTCGACGAGCCGAACTGCGTCATCGCCGGTGTTCCCGCCCGCGTCATCCGCCGCGACATCACCTGGAAGCGCTGACCCGCCCGGGGCCGGCATGGGACACGCCGGCCGGGGTCACCCCGCGCCCGAAATCGCCTGCTGCACCAGCGACAACAGCCGTTCCGGCAGCTTCGGCGCCAGCGCCAGCGCCGCCGCATGGCCGCGCGGCGACATTTTCACCCAGGTCTTGGCGACGATGTCGATCACCTTGGCATCGTCATGCGGCGCGGCGAAGTCGACGAATTCGTGCTCCAGGAACACCAGGCAGGCGACGTCTTCCAGCGTTTGCGCCTCGGCGTCCCGCTTCAGCCGCTCCTTGCGGATCAGCGAGCCGACGCGGGCGATGTCCTCGTCGCCATAGCCGATCGCCGCCATCAGCGCTCCGGCCTTCTCCGCATGGGCGATCTTCTGCGCATTGCGCCAGGCGTGGTAGCCCGGCTTGTCCATCGGATAGCTTGAGCGCGGCAGGTCGAAGCGGCGCAGGTGCTGGGCGCGGCAGGCGATGCGCAGCACCTCGGAGGCGTCGGGGGCAAGCGCTGCAAGCGCGGCAGTCATGCGCTGGCCATAGATCACCGCATGGGCGATCTCGCTTCCGTCGATCGCCACCTTCCTCGGGTCGTCGGCATTGGCGGCATCAATGGCGGCGTAAACCGCGCTCAGTCGATCGGATGTCATCAACGGGGTCCATTTGCTCAAGGCGTGGCCTGACCGATCCGACCAGAACCGGCCGGCCTTGTCGACCCCGATCCGGGTTGATGCCTAGACGGCGGTGGCACGTGATCTGCTTTTGGCAGGCAAGGTCAATCAAGGCGGGACATGTCCGAGCAATCGATTTCAGTGGCGATCATCGACCCGAATGCCGTGCGCGCCGCGATCCTGATCGAGGGCCTGAACGCGGCCGGCATTTCGCGCGTCAGCGTCATCGAGGAAACCGCCAACCTGCTGCGTCGGCTGGTGCAGCTTGAGCCGGACGTGGTGATCATCGATCTGGAAAGCCCGTCCCGCGACGTGCTGGAGCAGATGTTTCAGGTCAGCCGCGTGGTGCAGCGCCCGGTGGCGATGTTCGTCGACCAGTCCGACAGCGCCATGATCCAGGCCGCCGTCGATGCCGGCGTCTCCGCCTATGTCGTCGACGGCCTGAAGAAGGAACGGGTGAAGTCGATCGTCGACATGGCGATCAGCCGCTTCAACGCCTTCGCCCGCCTGCAAAAAGAGCTGGATCACGCCAAGAACGAGCTGGCCGACCGCAAGGTGATCGACAAGGCCAAGGGGATCTTGATGAAGTCGCGCGGTTTCAGCGAGGAAGAGGCCTATGCCCTCCTGCGCAAGACCGCCATGAACCAAAAGGCCAGGCTGGTGGACATCGCTCGCAGTGTGATCACCGCCGCGGAATTGCTGGGATGAACACGGTGACGACAGACGACGGCCATCAACCCCAAGACAGCCCGCCCGAGGCCGGCGATCGACCGACCGTGCGCGCCGGCTTCATGCCGCTGATCGACGCCGCCGTGCTGATCGTCGCGCGCGAGCGCGGCTTTGCCGCCGCCGAGGGCCTCGACCTGGTGCTCGCCCGCGAGACCTCCTGGGCCAATATCCGCGACCGGCTGCTGGTCGGCCATTTCGATGTCGCCCACATGCTCGCTCCGATGCCAATTGCCGCGAAATTAGGCATCGGTCATGTGCGAATGCCGATGATCGCGCCATATGTGCTGGCATTGGGCGGCAATTCCATCGCCGTGTCGCAGCCGGTGTGGGAGGCGATGTGCCTCGCCCATGGCGACGAGCCGGCCGGTCCCGGCGACACCTCGCGCGCCGTCGCCGCCGTCGCCCGGTCCCGCCGCGCTGCCGGCGCCGAGCCGCTGACCTTCGCCATGACCTATCCGTTCTCCGGGCACAATTACGAACTGCGCTATTGGCTTGCCGCCGGCGGGCTCGATCCGGACGTCGACGTCCGCCTTGTCGTCATCCCGCCGCCCTACATGGTCGATGCCATGGTCGCCGGCCAGATCGACGGCATGTGCGTCGGCGCCCCCTGGCCGAGCCTTGCGGTTGAAAACGGCATCGGCCGCACCGTCACCACCAAGGCGGAGATCTGGAAGGCGAGCCCCGACAAGGTGCTGGCCGCCCGCGCCGCCTGGGCCGAGACCCACCCCCGCCTGATCGATGCCCTGATCCGCGCCTGCGAGGCCGCCACCCGCTGGTGCGCCGATCCGGCCCATCACCTTGACCTCGCCGATCTCCTCGCCCGCCCCGCCTATGTCGGCGTCCCGGCCGAAATCATCCACCGCGCCCTCACCGGCCGGCTCAAGGTCGCCGCGTCCGGCCAATGGGTCGATTTCCCCGACTATCTGCAATTCCCCACCGACGGCGGCACCGCGCCCGCGACGCGCCACGCCCTGTGGTTTGCCGCGCAGATGCTGCGCTGGGGCCAGGTACCGAACGCCGCCGAGGCCTATGCCGCCGCCCATGCCGTCACCCGGCCCGACATCTGGGCCCGCGCCCTCGGCCGCGAACTGCCGGTGCCCCGGCTCGCCCCCGTCGACGGCGAGTTCTTCGACGGCACCGCCTTCGACGCCCGCGATCTCTGACCCGCGCGCCTCGATCCTAACCAAACCCGATCGTCGGATCGAAAATTCATATGGCCCGATGCGCCGAAATCCGGTTCACGCCGGGCGGTGGCGACCGTAGCATGCCGGTTCGACCCCTCGACACCGGAAGCGAGCCGCCGTGGATCAAGCGCCAGATGCAACCGCCACCCCGGAACGCGGCCGCCGCCGTGGCCGCGACGACCGCGCCCTGAAGCAGCCGGCGCCGGCCATGGCCCAGCCGCGCCTGCCCTATGCCCCGGTCGCGGCGGTATCCGTCGACGAACTCGAGGCGATCCATGCCGCCTCCCTCACCATCCTCGAGGAGATCGGCATGGACTTTCTCCATGCCGACGTCCGCGCCCGGCTGAAGGCCGCCGGCGCCGAGGTGGCGGCGGGGTCGGAGCGGGTGCGGCTGCCGCGTGAACTGGTCGAGGCGCAGATCGGGCTGGCGCCGCGCCAGTTCCGCCTGCACGCCCGCAATCCCGCCCGCTCGGTCGAGATCGGCGGCAACCACGTCGCCTTCTGCTCCGTCGCCTCCGCCCCCAATGTCGCCGACCGCGCCGGCGGCCGCCGGCCCGGCAATCGCGCCGACTACCAGAACCTCATCCGCCTCGGTCACGGCCTCGACGCGGTGCATGTCTGGGGCGGCTATCCGGTCGAGCCGGCCGACATCCACGCCTCGGTGCGCCATCTCGATGCGCTGTTCGACATGCTCACCCTGTCGGACAAGCCGATCCACGCCTATTCCCTCGGCCGCGAGCGCAATCAGGACGGCCTGGAAATGGCCCGCATCGCCCGGGGCGTCGACCGCGCCACCTTCGAGGCCGAGCCGTCGCTGTTCACCATCATCAACTCCTCCTCGCCGCTGCGCCTCGACGGGCCGATGCTCGAGGGCATCGTCCAGATGGCCAGCGCCAATCAGGTCGTGGTGCTGACCCCCTTCACGCTCGCCGGCGCCATGGCCCCGGTAACGCTCGCCGGCGCGCTCGCCCAGCAGAATGCCGAGGCGCTCGCCGGCCTCGTCGTCACCCAGCTCGTCCGCCCCGGCGCCCCCTTCGTCTATGGCGGCTTCACCTCCAATGTCGACATGAAGACCGGCGCCCCGGCCTTCGGCACGCCCGAATACATGAAGGCGGCGCTGCTCGGCGGCCAGCTCGCCCGCCGCTACGGCCTGCCCTATCGCTCCTCCAATGCCTGCGCCGCCAACACGCTCGATGCCCAGGCGGCCTATGAGAGCGTCTTTTCGCTGTGGGGGGCGATCATGGGCGGCGCCAATTTGCTGATGCACGGCGCCGGCTGGATGGAGGGCGGCCTGCACGCCTCGTTCGAGAAGATGGTGCTCGACGCCGACCTCCTCGGCATGGTCGCCGCCTTCCTCACCCCCGTGGCGGTGAACGACGCCGAACTGGCCCTCGATGCCATCCGCGAGGTCGGCCCGGCCGGTCACTTCTTCGGCTGCGCCCACACCCAGTCGCGCTACCGCAACGCCTTCTTCGCGCCGATGATCTCCGACTGGCGCAACTACGAGACCTGGCGCGAGGCCGGCGGCCCCACCGCCTACGACACCGCCGAGCGCCTCTACCGCGACCGCCTCGCCGCCTACGCCCCGCCGCCCATCGACCCCGCCGTGCTGGAGGAACTCGCAAGCTTCGTCGCCCGCCGCAAGGCCGAGGGCGGCGTGCCGACGGATTACTGAGCCCGCCGCATCTGGTTTCCAGTTCGGTCCAGCGAAATTTGCGATCGGCGTTCGGCTTTACCCCGCCCGGACACCCGCCTAATTTCGCCAACGCCACCAACGCCGCAAGGCCGGGTCGACACCGCGCCAGCGTGCATCCGCATCAAGCCCAGGTGGCGCCGCCGCGCCGACCTGCCGCCACCAAGCCCCGGAGCGCCCTCATGAAATCGTCCTATCGCGTCGTGGTCATCGGTGGCGGCGTCGTCGGCTGCTCGGTGCTCTATCACCTGACCAAGCGCGGCTGGAGCGACGTCTGCCTGATCGAACGGGCCGAGCTCACCTCCGGCTCCACCTGGCACGCCGCCGGCGGCTTTCATACGCTCAACGGCGATCCCAACGTCGCCAAGCTGCAGCAATACACCGTCGAGCTCTACAAGGAGATCGAGGAAAAGTCCGGCGTCTCCTGCGGCCTGCATCTCACCGGCGGCGTCATGCTGGCCGGCACCCGCGATCGACTCGACTGGTTGAAGATGGCCCACGCCAAGGGCCGCTATCTCGGCATGCACACCGAGATCATCACCGCCTCCGAGGCCAAGGCGCTGATGCCCCTGATCGACGAGAGCCAGTTCGTCGGCGCCATGTACGACCCGTTCGAGGGCCACCTCGATCCCTACGGCACCACCCATGCCTACGCCAAGTCGGCGCGGCTGAACGGCGCCGAGATTGTCCTGCGCAATCGCGTCGTCGACGTCGTCCAGCGCGAGAACGGCACCTGGGACGTCGTCACCGAGCAGGGCACCGTCAATTGCGAGCATGTCGTCAATGCCGGCGGCCTGTGGGCGCGCGAATGCGGCCGCATGGTCGGGCTCGAACTGCCGATCCTCGCCATGGAGCACATGTATCTCCTCACCGAGGACATGCCCGAGGTCGCCGAGATCAACGCCGCCACCGGCAAGGAAGTCATCACCGCGCTTGATTTCGAGGGTGAAATCTACACCCGCCAGGAGCGCGGCGGCATGCTGCTCGGCACCTATGAACAGGCCTGCAAGCCGTGGTCGGAGAAGATCACGCCCTGGGATTTCGGCCAGGATCTGCTGCCGCCGGATCTGGAGCGCATCATCCCCTCGCTCGAGGTCGGCTTCCGTCATTTCCCCGCATATGAGAAGGCCGGCATCAAGAAGATCATCAACGGCCCCTTCACCTTCGCCGCCGACGGCAATCCGCTGGTCGGGCCGATCCGCGGCATGCGCAATTACTGGGTCGCCTGCGGCGTCATGGCCGGCTTCAGCCAAGGCGGCGGCGTCGGCCTCGCCCTGTCCAACTGGATCGTCGACGGCGATCCCGGCTTCGATGTCTGGGGCATGGACGTCGCCCGCTATGGCGACTGGACGACGCTCGGCCACACCAACGCCAAGGTGCGCGAGAACTACGCCCGCCGCTTCCGCATCCGCTTCCCCAACGAGGAGCTGCCGGCGGCGCGCCCCTATCGCACCACCCCGCTTTATGACCGGCTCGCCGGCCTCAACGCCGTATTCGGCGACATGTGCGGCCTGGAACACGCCCTGTGGTTCGCCCCCGACGCGGCCGCCGCCCACGATGCGTTCTCCTTCCGCCGCTCCACCGATTTCGCCCATGTCGGCGCCGAGGCCCGCGCCGTGCGCGACGGCGTCGGCCTGCTGGAAATCTCCAATTTCGCCAAATACGCCTTCGAGGGGCCGGCCGCCGCCGCCTTCCTCGACCGGCTGCTGCCGAACCGCCTGCCGTCCGTCGGCCGCATGGCGCTGACGCCGATGCTCAACCCGGCCGGCCGCCTCATCGGCGATTTCACCGTCGCCCGCGAGGCCGACGACCGCTTCATCGTCTTCGGCTCGGGCCTGGCGGAAGAGTACCATTGCCGCTGGTTCGTCGAGCATCTGCCGGCCGCCGGCGTGACCTTCCGCCCCTTCGGCCTCGATCTCGTCGGCCTGTCCATCGCCGGCCCGCGCGCCCGCGACCTGCTCGCCCGCCTCGCCGGCGGCGATGTCTCGGCCGCCGCCTTCCGCTTCATGGACTGCCGCCGCCTCGATATCGGCCCGTTCCCCGCCCGCGTCGCCCGCGTCAGCTATACCGGCGATCTCGGCTATGAAATCTGGGTGAAGCCCGAATTCCTGCGCGGCCTCTTCGACCTGTTGATGCGCGAGGGCGCCGATCTCGGCATCCGCCCCTTCGGTGCCCGCGCCCTCAATGCCCTGCGGCTGGAGAAGTCGTTCGGCTCGTGGAGCCGCGAGTACCGGCCGATCTACACCCCGTTCGAGGCCGGGCTCGACCGCTTCGTCGCCCTCGACAAGGGCGACTTCATCGGCCGCGACGCCGCACTTGCCGCCCGCGACGCCGGCCCGCGCCGCCGCCTCGCCACCTTCGTCGTCGACGCCACCGACGCCGACGTCATCGGCGACGAACCGGTCTGGCGCGACGGCAAGGTCGTCGGCTGGGTCACCTCCGGCGGCTACGCCCACGCCTCCGCCGTCTCCGTCGCCCTCGGCTACATCGACGCCGCCGCCTTCGACCCCGCCGCCGCCTACGAGATCGAACTCATCGGCACCCGCCACCCCGCCCGCATCCAGCCCACCCCGCTGTTCGACCCGAAGGGCCTGCGGATGCGCGGGTGAGGGG
>JAEULV010000118.1 GCA_016793065.1 Hyphomicrobiaceae bacterium | reverse complement strand
GCGCCGTCGGCGGCGAGGCGCGCCATCAGCGGCCGGGGATCGATCTCGGACTTGATCGGCCAGAAGCCGGAGACGACGAGGCCGGCGGTGGCAAACGGCAGGCTGGCGGCGGCGAGCGCCCGGCCGCCGGCGGCGCGATCGCCCGGCGCGAGGGCGTCGCGGGCGGCGAGACGTTCGGCGCGAAGGCGGCGCTTCAGCGCGATCAGGTCGGAAGCAAGGTCGGGGGCGAGGTCGGGGATGTTGGATGTCATGACAGGTTCCGGAGCGGCTTCCAGGCTGAACTTCACCGACTCTAACCGATTTGCGACATCAAACCGGCCGCGAGACGGTGACAAATGCGTCGCAAGCGACACCGTGGCGGTTGCTGACAAGCCGACGGCGGATTGAGCGTGCCGCGCGCCCGGCGATTGGCTCTAGCTTCTGCAGCATCGACGCCGGAAGTCAAACCGGCGCGCCCGATCAGGCCCCGTCCGGCCACCGCCCCGAGGAACCGACCCGATGAAGACCGATATCGAAATTGCCCGCGAAGCCAAGATGCGCCCGATCGGCGAGATCGCCGACAAGCTCGGCATTCCGTCGGAGTCGCTCAGCCCCTATGGCCGCTATATCGGCAAGATCGACAATGACTTCGTCGAGGGCCTCGCCGACCGGCCGAACGGCAAGCTGATCCTCGTCACCGCCATCAGCCCGACGCCGGCGGGCGAAGGCAAGACGACGACGACCGTCGGTCTCGGCGACGGACTGAACCATATCGGCAAGAAGGCGATGGTGTGCCTGCGCGAACCGTCGCTGGGGCCGTGCTTCGGCGTCAAGGGCGGCGCCGCCGGCGGCGGCTTTGCCCAGATCGTGCCGATGGAAAACATCAACCTGCACTTCACCGGCGATTTCCACGCCATCACGGCGGCGCATAACCTGTTGTCGGCGATGCTGGAAAACCACATCTACTGGGGCAACGAGCTCGGCATCGACCAGCGCCGCGTCGCCTGGCGCCGGGTGATGGACATGAACGACCGCAGCCTGCGCTCCATCGTGTCGTCGCTCGGCGGCGTGTCGAACGGCTTCCCGCGCGAGGATGGCTTCGACATCACCGTCGCCTCGGAAGTGATGGCGGTGTTCTGCCTGGCCAAGGACATGAAGGACCTGGAAGAGCGGCTCGGCAACATGATCGTCGGCTATACCCGCGACAAGAAGCCGGTCTATGCCCGCCAGATCAAGGCGCCGGGGGCGATGGCGGTGCTGCTGAAGGACGCGATGGCGCCGAACCTGGTGCAGACGCTGGAAGGCAACCCGGCCTTCGTCCATGGCGGACCGTTCGCCAATATCGCCCATGGCTGCAATTCTGTAATCGCGACGACGGCGGCGCTGAAGCTTGCCGACTATGTGGTGACGGAAGCCGGCTTCGGCGCCGATCTCGGCGCGGAGAAGTTCTTCGACATCAAGTGCCGCAAGGCCGGGTTGACGCCGTCGGCGGCGGTGATCGTCGCCACGGTGCGGGCGCTGAAGATGCATGGCGGCGTCGCCAAGGACAGCCTCGGCAAGGAAAACCTCGAGGCGCTGGCGAAGGGGCTCGCCAACCTGGAGCGCCACGTCAAGAACGTCCGCAAGTTCGGCGTTCCGGCCGTCGTCGGCATCAACCACTTCACCTCGGACACCGCCGCCGAGCACCAGATGATCATCGACTTCTGCCGCGACAGGCTCGGCGTCGACGCAGTCGTGTGCAGCCACTGGGCCAACGGCTCGGCCGGCATCGCCGACCTGGCGCACAAGGTGGCGGCGCTCGCCGACCGCGACCAGCCGCTCGACGGCCTCGGCTTCCACCCGCTCTATGGCGACGATCTGCCGCTGTGGGACAAGGTCAAGACGATCGCCACCGAGATCTACGGCGCCGCCGACATCATCGGCGACCAGAAGGTGCGCGACCAGTTCAAGGACCTGCAGAACATGGGCTACGGCAACCTGCCGATCTGCGTTGCCAAGACCCAGTATTCGTTCTCGACCGACCCGAACCTGCGCGGCGCGCCGTCCGGCCACGTGGTGCCGATCCGCGAGATCAGCCTGTCGGCCGGGGCCGGCTTCGTCGTCGTCATCTGCGGCGAGATCATGCGCATGCCCGGCCTGCCGCGCGTGCCGTCGGCGGAGAAGATCCACATCGACAGTCAGGGCCGGATCGAGGGACTGTTCTGAGGCGGTGGGCCTGAAAAGGAGATGCGGATTTCGCCGGAGATCGGGCGGAATCCGCGCTGGCCTCGGCGGCAAGGCCGCATGACAGGGCGGGTCGCCGAAAGGCGCGGCGTCCGGGGCGATTGTCGCGCCGGACCCGCGCCTCACAGGCCGATGGCGACCAGGGTCAGGGCAAGAATGGCGGTGACGGTGAGCGTCAGCCAGACACGCAGGGCGCCATACCATTTGGGAATGTGGAAGCGACCGGCATCGTAGGCGTCCCAGGCGCCCTGAACGGCGAAGGCGGCGCCGAGCAGCGCCAGCGCCCAGCCGTCGGTGAGGAAGGTCGAGAACCAGGCGACCAGCGCCGGGATGCAGCTGAGGGCGAAGCCGCGCGCCTGGATCTCGATGCTCGGGTGCTGCATGGCAAGACCCCAGCGGGCGCCGCCGAGAAACGACAGGATCACCGCGCCGTAGAGCACCATCACCTGCAGGGCTTCCGCCCTGAGGGCACTGCCGATGCCGCCATAGAGCGCCACCGCCGCGCAGGCGAGGAACGGAAGAACGCCGGCGGCGCCGAGCCAGGTGGCGCTGGCGGGGACGGATGTGGGGACGGGGTCCTTGGGATAGGTCATGGGCATCTATTCCGGCAGGGCGGCGGTCCACCGATCGGTCGAGCCGCGCGAATCTCGATCAAGTCGCGGTGCGTCAACGGCATTTGGCATTTTTCCGGGTGCGGTATCAATCCGCGCCACGCTCGTGCTTTTGCCGAAGCGACCCGCCGGCAGGCGGCGACGCCCGAGCGCACCTCAGTCCTTGCGGAAGATGACGCCGGCGAGCCAGCCGGTCAGCAGCGCCAGCAGCACGGCGACGATGCCGTAGAGCCAGCCCTGGTGACGGGAGAAGTCGAAGACCATCTGCTCGAAATCGACCTTGCGGACGATGAAGCGCGCCTGCTTCTGCGCCAGCACGGCCTGATCGCGAAACAGATAGACCTCGGCGACATAATCGCCGACCGGGACATTGGCCGGCAGCGCCATGTTAACGCGGAACATGGCCGCCGACATGAACTCGACGGTGCCGAATTCCTCGCGATAGAGCCCGGCGCGGCTCTTCAACTCGACGAAGGCGGCGCGGAAGTCCTGGCGCTGGGCCGAGACGGGGGCATCGCCGGCGATGAATTCCGGCAGGCTGATGTTGGAGAGACCCAGCTGGAACTTGTCCCAGAGCTGCGGCACGGCGATCTCGGTGAGCGAGCGGGTGGTCGCCAGCGCGTAGAAGCTCGGCACGCCGACATAGGTGCGGTTCTGGGCATTGACCCAGAGGCCGAGCACGCGCTCCTTCTTGCGGGTGACGAAGGTGGTGGCGGGGCCGCGCAGCACCACGGCGATGTCGTAGGGTCCCTGTCGCGAGATGGTCGAGGCGTCGCGCTCGATCGAGCCGAAGACGGTGATGGCGGCGCCGGTGAAGTTGGAGGTGATGTTGACGGCGCTCGACGACACCGCAGCGACCAGTTGCTCGGCGCGCGCCGCCGCCGGGGCGAGCGCGAGGAGCAGGGCGAGGGCCAGCCGCAGCAGCATCATTTGCTCCCCAGCGCCGGCGCGAGGCTGAAAAGATCGGTCGGATAGACGGCGAGATCGTAGAGAAAGCGGATGCCGACGGCGAGGATGAGGAAGCCAAGGAGGGCGCGCAGCTGCTCGCCCTTCAGCTTCTGGCCGATGCGGGCGCCGAACTGGGCGCCGATGACGCCGCCGATCATCAGGATCAGCGCCAGGACGATGTCGACGGTGGAATTCAGCCCCGACTGGAAGATCGTCGCCGCCGACATGGTGAAGAGGATCTGCACCAGCGACGTGCCGATGACGACGTTGGTCGGGACGTTGAACAGGTAGATCAGCGCCGGCACCATGATGAAGCCGCCGCCAATGCCGAGCAGGGTGCCCATGAAGCCGATGAACACGCCGAGCGCGGCGATCGGCAGGGCGCTGATGTAGAGGCGCGACCGGTGGAAGCGCACCTTCAGCGGCCAGTTGGCGAGCTTGTGGCTCATCGGCGGCTTCACCGGCGGCGGTTGCCAGCCGAACTTGTCGCCGAGAATGGCGCGCATGGATTCCCACACCATCAGCGCGCCGATGAAGCCGAGAAACAGCACGTAGGAAATGCCGATGAACAGATCGAGCTGTCCGACCCGGCGCAGCCACTGGAACGCCACGGCGCCGATGGCGGCGCCGAGAATGCCGGATACGCAGAGATAGCCGGCGAGCTTCCAGTCGATCAGCTGGCGGCGCCAGTAGCTGAGGGCACCGGAGGCCGACGAGGCGACGATCTGGCTGGTGACGGTGCCGACCGCGACCGCCGGCGGGATGCCGGTGAAGATCAATAGCGGCGTCAGCAGAAAGCCGCCGCCAACGCCGAACAGGCCGGAGACGAGCCCGACCGCCGCGCCCATGCCGAAGATCGTGAACATGTTCACGGACAGTTCGGCGATGGGGAGGTAGATCTGCACCGCGACCTCGATCGGTTTCCGGACGCCCTTGCTTCGGCCGCATAGACGCCGCGACGTGAACGGCTGTCAACATCGCAACCGACAAGTTTCCGGTTTTTGCCGGCGGCGCGCGGCACCTGTTGCAAACGGGCGCCAGATTGACCAAATCCGTCAAGATTTGAAGCACATAGCGGATCGATTGAATCGACGAAACGGCGCGGCCACTCCCGTCGCGTCACATTGCCGGCGCCAACTGCATGGCGGGGTCGCGGCAGCGGGGTGGACAAGCGCGCCGCGCCGGTTCACCCCTTGGTCCATGCAGACAGAGCCGCAACCGATCACCCATCGTTCCGTCCTTGCCATCGCGGTGCCGATGACCATCGGCTATCTGACGGTGCCGCTCGTCGGCATGGTCGACATGGCGGTGGTCGGCCAGACCGGCGTCGCCGCCGCGATCGGCGGCGTGGCGCTGGCGTCGGTGCTGTTCGACGTGCTGTTCACCACCTTCAACTTCCTGCGCTCCGGCACGACGGGGCTGGTGGCACAGGCGGTCGGCCGCCGCGACGGGCTCGAACAGCAGGCGGTCGTCTGGCGCGCCATTGCCATCGCCGCCGCGATCGGCGCGGCGATCTTGCTGTTGCGCGGGCCGATCCTCGATCTGGGGCTGCGGTTTCTCGGCGGCTCAGGCGAGGTGCAGGCGGCGACGCGGCGGTACTTCGACATCCGGGTGCTGTCGGCACCGGCGGCGCTGATCAATTTCGCCGTGTTCGGCTGGCTGCTCGGCCTCGGGCGGGCGACCGTCGGGCTGCTGCTGCAGACGCTGCTCAACGCCATCAATATCGGCCTGGCGCTATGGCTCGGCCTGTGGCTTGGCTATGGGCTCGAGGGGGTTGCCTGGGGAGCCGTCGTCGCCGAACTGGTGGCGCTCGCGGCGGGACTGGCGGTCGTCGTCGCCGATGCCCGGTCGAAGGGGTGGCCACGGCCGGGGCTGATCCTCGACCCGGCCAAGCTCAAGGCGATGCTCGGCGTCAATCGCGACATCATGATCCGCTCGTTCGTGCTATTGGCGGCATTCTTCTATTTCGTGGCGCAATCGGCGCGGTTCGGCGATGTGACGCTGGCGGCGAACGCGATCCTCGAAAAGTTCTTTCTCACCGCCGCGTATTTCCTCGACGGCTTCGCGGCGGCGGCGGAGACCTTCGTCGGCCGGGCGGTCGGCGCCCGGCACCGGCCGAGCTTCGACGGCGCGGTGCGGCTGACGGCGATCTGGGGCTATGCGATGGCGGCGATCGCCGGCGTCGTCATGTTTGCCGGCGGCGAGGCGCTGGTGGCGGTGATGACCACGGCGCCGGAGGTGCGGGCCGTCGCGGCCGTCTTCCTGCCCTATGCGGCGCTGACGCCGCTGATGGGGGTCAGCGCCTTCCAGATGGACGGCATCTTCATCGGCGCCACCTGGTCGCGCGACATGCGCAACATGATGCTGGCATCGATCGCGATCTATTTTGCCCTGTGGTACGCTCTCGGTCCGATCCTGGGCAATCATGGCCTGTGGATCGCGTTGCTTGGCTTTCTGGGTGCGCGCGGGCTGTCGCTGTGGCTGATCATGGGCCGGCGCGCCGACGCGACTTTTCCAGCCTGACCGCGAGGTTTTCGCGGTTCGGTCGCGAACCTCGGCGCCGGATGCCGCGACCAACCGGTTGACGCAGGACGGGGCAAGGGGCAGAGCCATGAAGATGAACGGCGAGCAGATGGATGTCATCCGCGCCAAGGCGCGCAAACTCCTCGACGAGTACGTGCCGTTCAAGTGGGGCGATGCCCACAGCAAGGAAATCTGCCCGGGCTATTCGCCGGGGTTCGGCACCACCTGCGGCTTCCTCTGCCATTGGCTGATGTGGCGGCTGGGGGTCAAGGACGCGAGCCGGGTCAACTGGACCGACGAGAAGCGCGGCCTGAAGGCGATGCCGGGCGACAACATCAAGCGGATCTACAAGGGCGGCGAGGCGCCGTTCATCCGTTGCGCTTCCTACGACAAGGGCATCTCGATCCCCAACCCGATGGCAACGGGGGCGCGGCCGAGGACCGGCGACATCGTGTTCCTCTACCGGCCCGGCGGCGTGCAGGCCGACGAGCATGTGTTCGTGTTCGTCTCGGAGGAGCGCGTCGTCGACGAGGTGTTCTGGAACACCGCCGAGGCCGGCCAGCCGGGCGCCAACAACCTGTCGACCGACGCACGCTTCCGCAAGCGCCGCATCCTGCTGCCGAAGCAGCCGACGCCCGGGGCGTTGAAGCCGGATCCGGCGGCCTATTGCGACGAGGTGAAGGACCCGGACTTCGCGGTGCGGCGCTCCGCCAACCGCACGATCATCGGCTGGCTCGACCTCGGCAATCTCGACTATACCGACGATGCGTTCGAACTGGCGCTGAAGGGCGGCTGAGGCCGGCTCATGCCGCCCGCCTGGCCGCCCACTCATCGACGCGGCGGCCGACGGCTTCACTGAGCGAGGCAAGGCCCTCGCGGCGGCAATAGTCGGCGAGGCCGCGATTGATGACGCCGACCAGATCGGGACCCTTGAACACCAGCCCGGTGTAGAGCTGGATCAGGTTGGCGCCGGCCTCGATCTTGGCGATGGCGGCGGCAACGCTATCGACGCCGCCGACGCCGACGATCGGCAGCGACGGGCCGACCAGTTTGCGCATCCGGGCGAGCGCTACCGTCGACTTGACGAAGACCGGGCGGCCGGACAGGCCGCCGGCCTCGGCCATGTGCTTGTCCGGCTTCAAACCGGTGCGGTCGATGGTGGTGTTGGAGACGATTAGCCCGTCGATACCGTGGGCCAGCACCTCCTCGGCGACATCGGCGAAGCCGGCGTCGTCCATGTCGGGGGCGATCTTCAGCAACACCGGGACGCGGCGTCCGCCGGTGACGGCGACCGCGTCACGGGCGGCAACGACGCGGCCGAGCAGGTCGGCGAGCGCGGCGCGGGCCTGAAGGTCGCGAAGGCCGGGCGTATTGGGCGAGGAAATGTTGACGGTGAAATAGGAGGCGACGTCGGCAAAGGCCTCGATGCCCTTGACGTAGTCGGCGGCCTTGTCCTCGGTTTCCTTGTTGGCGCCGATATTGACGCCGACGATGCCGAGCCGCGACTTGCGCGCGGCGAGGCGGGCATGGGCGGCGGCGTGGCCGTCATTGTTGAAGCCGAAACGGTTGATCAGCGCCTCGTCCTCGACCAGGCGGAAGGAGCGCGGCCGGGGATTGCCCGGCTGCGGGCGCGGCGTCAGCGTGCCGACCTCGGCAAAGCCGAAGCCCATGTCGAGCACCGCGTCGGCGACCTCGGCGTTCTTGTCGTAGCCAGCAGCCATGCCGAGGGGATTGGGGAAGGTGAGCCCGAAGGCGCGAACCTCGATGCGCGGATCGACGGCCTGATTGACGCGCGGCATCAGCCCGCTGGCCAGCGCCCGCAGCGACAGGCCATGGGCGGTTTCGGCATCGAGGCGGAAAAGCCCGGCGCGGATCAGGGAATAGGGCAGTGTCACGTCAGGTTCTCCGGAAACCGGTGCAGGCCATCGGCGCCGAGCGGCAGCGGCGCGACCCAGGCGACGAGGTCAAGCTCTAGCACATCGTAGAGATGGGGAAACAGCGCGCCGCCGCGCGACGGTTCGAAGCGCAGCGCCGGGCCGAGGCGGGCGGGGTCGACGGCGATCAGCAGCAGGTCGTCCTGACCGGCGAAATGGCGGGCGGCGGTTTCGCGCGCCTGGGCGGCGGTGGAGAAGTGGATGTAACCATCGGCAAGATCGACCGGGGCGCCGGTGAAGCGGCCCGCAACCTCGGCCTCGCGCCAGAGGCCGGCGGGACAGATCTTATAAATGAAATTAATGGTCACATAATTCTCCTATGCAATCTTTGATTGCTCTCTGCGTATCGCGACCGTTCGCAGGAGTAATGCCCGCCGATGCGCATGACAACTTGCCGAATTTGAAGTGCGATGATTAATATCTAAATCACAGGTTGATTCGGGACGCTACTCGAATACAGGAATAAAATCCAGAGGCTGGCGCGGAAAAATCGGCTTTCATTCCTTCAACTTGAGGAAAGAGTCTTCGAGGGGTTCTCCATGCTGAGTCATCAGCGGCTGTGGTCGGCGATCGATCTTCTCGCGCAACGGCGGGGGCTGTCAGCCTCGGGCCTGGCGCGCAAGGCCGGGCTCGATCCAACCACGTTCAACCGATCGAAGCGGCAGGCGCTGGACGGGCGTCAACGCTGGCCGTCGACCGAGTCGATCTCGAAGGTGCTGACGGCTACGGAAACGTCGATCGAGGAGTTCTTCGACATCGCGGCGCCGCCGCAGGATCGGGTGGCGCTGTCGCGTTGCCGCCTGCCGCTGCTCGGCAGCCGCGAGGCGCGCGATCCGCGCCATTTCACCGCCGCCGGCCAGCCGGCCGGCAACGGTTGGGACGAAGTGCCGTTCATCGCGCCCGATCCGACGGTGCGGGACGAAGGCGCATTCGCGCTGGCGGTCGACGGCCATTCGATGCAGCCGCTGTACAATGACGGCGACGTGGTCGTGGTGGCTCCGGGCGCGCAGATCCGGCGCGGCGACCGCATTCTGCTGCGGACGCGCAAGGGGGAGTTGCTGGCGCGGGTCCTGATCCGCCATACTGCCCGGCTGATCGAACTGCATGGCGGCAATCCGGAAGCCCCCGACGAACCGATCGACGCCGGCGAGGTCGAATGGCTGGCGCGCATCGTCTGGGTCAGCCAGTAGCCCGCCGGACCGGCGGGCGTCGGGACCGCCGCAGTCTGCACCGACGGGCGGTGAAAGTCCGGGATCGACGACGGCGACGGCTTGCGGCGCATCGGGCTTTGACCAAAAATGCCGAGATCATGGCTCGCGGCTCGCCCCTTTCCTCGCTCTCGACGACGCTTGGCGTCGCAATCAT
>JAEULV010000090.1 GCA_016793065.1 Hyphomicrobiaceae bacterium | reverse complement strand
GCCAAGGTCTATCTGGAAAAATAGGCATCCGGTGCCGGGCTGGGCGACGCGAAGGGCGCGAACGTGCAAGGGTGCCGCCGGACGGGCGACGGGGTGCGGGTGGAATAGGCCGAAAGATCGATCGGGACAGAACGGTATTCGCCGTTGGGGATCAGACCTGCACGACGGCCTTGTCGTCGTCGGCTCCCTTGCCGCCCGCCATCGATGGCGGTTGGCCGGGGCGGGCCTGCCAGATCTTCTGGCGATTGCGGATGGCGCGCGGCGCCGGGCCGAAATAGCCCGATCCCTTGACGAACTCGCGCGGGTGCATGATCACCGACGAGATGCGCTGGTAAAGCGCCTTGGCCGAGATCGGCTTGCACAGCAATTCGTGGATGCCGAGCTTGCGCGCCTCGATGATGCGCGAGCGTTCAGTGTGGCCGGTCACCATGATGATCGGCACGAAGGCATAGGGGTTCTGCGGGTTGCGGATCATGCGCACCATGTCGGCGCCATCGAGGATCGGCATCACCCAGTCGAGGATCAGGATATCGGGATTGGCGCGGTCCATGGCCTCGAGCCCGGAGGCGCCGTCCTCGGCTTCGACGATGCGGCGCGCGCCGAAGCCCTGCAACATGGTACGCAGAATCGTACGCATGTAGGCGCTGTCGTCGATCAGCAGAAAGGTCAGGGTCGACAGATCGAGGCTCAAGCGGAGCGTCCTCCTCGGCTGGAACAGTGCGCCAAAGCGGTGAACAGTCCGTTGATGCGGCCGGATTGACGCAATTTTCTACAAGAGATTTTATCAATCGGTTCATACCGCACGGCAAAACGCGCATTCCGGGCGGAAAACCGCCGGCTTTCTTGGACCAAGGACGGGGGCAAATGCGGCGTCGCCCCGATATATTGATGTCGGTCAAGGTGATAGCGTCCGATCCAGTGCCATATGGCGCCGGAGGGGACGGGACACAACTCTTGAGCGGTGACAGACGGTCACTTGGAACGGTTCGAGATTTGTGGTCATGTCGATGCGCGCCACAGGAGCAGGGACGGTCATGAACTACAAAGCCATCTTCGAGGACGCTCTCGCCGCGCTTCGGACAGAGAAGCGCTACCGCGTCTTCGCGGATCTGGAACGCATCGCCGGCAAGTTCCCGCGCGCCATCTGGCGCAGCGACAACGGTCTGGCGCGCGAAATCACCGTCTGGTGCTCGAACGACTATCTCGGCATGGGCCAGCACCCGGACGTGGTCGGCGCCATGGTCGACACGGCGACGCGCATGGGCGCCGGCGCCGGCGGCACCCGCAATATTTCCGGCACCAACCATCCGCTGGTGGCGCTCGAGGCCGAGCTTGCCGACCTGCACGGCAAGGAAGCGGCGCTGGTCTTCACCTCGGGCTACGTTTCCAACCAGACCGGCATCGCGACGCTGGCCAAGCTGATCCCCGACTGCCTGATCCTGTCGGATTCGCTCAATCACAATTCGATGATCGAGGGGGTTCGGCACTCCGGCTGCCAGAAGCTGGTGTGGCGGCACAATGACGTCGAGCATCTGGAAGAGCTGTTGAAGCATGCCGGCCGCGAGCGGGCGAAGCTGATCGTGTTCGAGAGCGTCTATTCGATGGATGGCGATATCGCGCCGATTGCCGAGATCTGCGATCTGGCCGAGAAATACAATGCCATGACCTATATCGACGAGGTGCATGCCGTCGGCATGTACGGCCCGCGCGGCGGCGGCATTGCCGATCGCGAGGGGCTGATGCACCGCATCGACGTGATCGAGGGCACGCTGGCCAAGGGCTTCGGCACGCTCGGCGGCTACATCACCGGCACCGCCGACGTCATCGACGCGGTGCGGTCCTATTCGCCCGGCTTCATCTTCACCACGGCGCTGCCGCCGGCGATCGCCGCCGCCGCCACCGCCTCGATCCGGCACCTGAAGGCGAGCCAGGTGGAGCGCGAGGGCCATCAGCGCCAGGCGGCCCGCACCAAGGAGATCCTGTCGGCGGCCGGCCTGCCGGTGCAGGAGACGCCGACCCATATCGTGCCGGTGCTGGTGCGCGATCCCGACCTGTGCAAGCGCGCCTCCGACATCCTGCTGGAGGAATTCGGCATCTACATCCAGCCGATCAACTACCCGACCGTGCCGCGCGGCACCGAACGACTGCGGATCACGCCGACGCCGTTCCACTCGGACGAGCTGATCTTCGCCCTGCGCGATGCGCTGGTGGCGGTGTGGTCGCGGCTGGGGCTGACGTTCGACGGGCCGGTGTCGGTCGAGGCCGACGAGGAAGGCATCCTGGTGCCGAAGGCGGCCGGCGGCTGAGGCGCGCCGCAAGCGATCCCGCCCGATGACGACAACGGGCGGGCGGATATCCTTGGGCGGATCGGCGTGAGAGGGATCTGCTCGAGTAAGACCGGCCGGGGCGTTCACCCGCCCGGCCGGACAGGTCGTGGCTGGCGTCAGGCCGGCTGGGCCAGCGGATAGGTGCGCTTCAGGTAGACGGCGACGGCGGCGGCGATGCCGGCCTTGATCAGGTCGCCGGGGATGAAGGCGAGGTTGACGCCGATCATCGCCAGCAGCGGCTTGCCGGTCCACAGCGTCAGCCAGGCGATGCCGCCGACATAGACGATCGAGATGCCGCCGGCGATGGCGGCGAGGAAGGCGAGCGGCCAGTTCAGCCGGTCCCACCACTTCTCGACCAGCCAGCCGGTGACGGCGGCGCCGACCGGCCAGGCGAGCAGGTAGCCGGTGGTCGGGGCGTAGAAGGCGCCGATGCCGAACACGCCGGCAAGGCGCGGCAGCCCGAGGCCCAGCAGCACCATGTAGAGCAACACCGCCAGGCCGCCGCGCTTCCAGCCGAGAACGCAGCCGGCGAGCATGACCCCGAGCGACTGGGCGGTCACCGGGATGAACGGCACCACGTCGATGCGCGGGATGAAGCCGAGGGCGGCGATGATCGCCGCGAACAGGGCGACGAGGACGAGATCGCGGGTGCTCATGTTCGGGTTCCTTGTTCGCCGCGGCGAGCCGGGGCGTCAGAGATCGGGTCGGGCGTGCCGGGGGAAGGCTCCAGCGGCTGGCTGCGACATTTCGGCTTGGTTATCGGTTCGCATCCGCCGGCGCAATCCCCCGAACCGGCCGAATCCGGGTCGCGGCGCGGGGCCAGCGGCCGCGCCGCCGGCGGGCTATGGCCGTGGCCGATCGCGCGGCGCGCCGATGCCGCGCATGTCGAGGGCATCGGCGACATCCTCGGCAAAGCGCAGGATGCGGACGACGAAGGCGCCGATCAGCGCCGGGCGCAGGCGCTCGATGCCACGGGCGCGGGCGGCGAGGCGCATCTCGGCCAGTTCCTCGCCGACCAGCGGGGCAAAGCGCAGGGCAAGCGCGATGGCCAGCGCCACCCGCTCGGGATCGACGCCGAAGCGCTCGAACCGGCGCAACAGCCGGATCAGCAGGGCGAGCAGATCGTCGGTGCGGGTGGTGAGGCTGACGGCAAAGGCCAGCACCGCCAGCACCGCCAGCCGCAGGCAGGTGACGAGCGCGGCGGCCGGATCGTCGAGGGCGGCCTGGAGCGCGAAGATCAGCGCCAGCATCGGCACGAGCGGCAACAGCCCGGCGCGCAGGGTTTCGCCATCGGCGCGGGCGACGACGAGCGCCGCCAGCGCGCCGGCGAGCAGAGCCGCGAGGAGCGGGATGGAGCCGAGCGCGAACACCACGGCCGACAGGGCGGCGAGGCCGAGCAGCTTCGGTCCGGCCGGAAGGCGGTGCAGCACGGTGTCGCCAGCACGATAGATGCCGATGATCATGCGTGGCGCGCCTCGTAGGCGGCGATCGCCTCGGCCGGCGCGCCGTCGGCGAGGATGCGGCCGGCATCGAGGGCGATGACGCGGTCGAAACCGGCGAGCAGGGCGAGGTCGTGGCTGGCGATCAGTACCGGCAGGTCGAGCGCCGCGATGGCGGCGATGACCCGGCGGCGATTGGGCAGATCGAGCATGGTGGTCGGCTCGTCGAACAAAACCCGCGACGGCTCCAGCACCAGCACGCCGGCAAGCGCCACCAGCTGCTTTTCGCCGCCGGAAAGGCCGTGGATCAGGCGTTCGCGCAGATCGGCGATGCCGAGGCGGGCGAGAGCGGCGGCGATGCGGGCATCAGCGGCGGCGCGGTCGATGCCCCGGGCGCGCAGGCCGAGGGCGAGATCCTCGGCCACGGTCGGCATGACGATCTGGGCATCGGGGTTCTGCACCAGGAGGCCGACGCGGCGGCGCACGGCGACGGCGTCGCGGCCGACATCGAGGCCGTCGACGCGAATGTCGCCGGCGGTCGGCCGGATCAGGCCGATCACCGTGCGCAGCAAGGTCGACTTGCCGGAGCCGTTGGCGCCGATCAGGCCGACGCGGCGCTCGCCGACCGACAGCGAAATGCCGTCGAGGAGCTTTCGCCCCGCCCGCTCGACCCTGACGCCCGTCCACTCGATCACGCCGCGTTCTCCCTTGCCGCATCCCGGCAACGGGTCGGGATGTGCGGGAGTGGCCGCGAAAATGCAAGAGCGGGGCGGTCGACGAAGAGCGGGCATCAGCGTTTTGTCATTTGACAGGGCGCAATGACCGGTCCACACACCCCGTCTATCCGGGGGGCCTTGCCAGCAAGGCCCCCTTCTCCGTTCAAAGGCGAGCGCCCATGTCCATGTCTCCCGACGCCGTCACCGTTGACCGCGACGCCGAAGCCACCGCGCGGCGCAAGCGGCAGGCGGCGTTTGCCTCGATCCTGGCCAGCGCCGGCCTGACGGCGGCGAAACTGGTGGTCGGCGTGATGACCGGCTCGCTCGGCATCCTGTCGGAGGCGCTGCACAGCCTTTTGGATGTGGGGGCGACGATCATCACCTATATCGCGGTGCGGCTGGCGGACCGGCCGGCCGATGACGATCATCACTACGGCCACGCCAAGATCGAGAGCCTCGCGGCGCTGTTGCAGACCGGGCTGCTGATGGGCGCCGGCGGCTGGATCTTCTATGAGGCGGTGACGCGGCTGATCAATCCGCACGGGACATTCGAGGTCGAGCCGGTCGCGGTCGCGGTGATCGTCGTGGCGATCGTCGTCGATTTCTTCCGCGCCCGGACGCTGGAGAAGATGGCGGAGGAGACATCAAGCCAGGCGCTGGAGGCGGATGCGCTGCATTTTTCCTCGGACATGTGGGCCTCGGCGGTGGTGCTGATCGGCCTCGGCCTCGTGTGGCTCGGCTATGGCTGGGCCGACGCGGTGGCGGCGATGGTGGTGGCGGTGTTCGTGTTTCTCGCCGGCTGGGGCCTGGGCAAGCGCACGATCGACACGCTGACCGATGCCGCGCCGCTCGGCACGGTGGAGCGGGTGCGCTCGATCGTGTCGCGGATGCCGGCGGTCAGCGCCATCGACAAGCTGCGGGTGCGGCCGGCCGGGTCGATCCTGTTCATCGAAATCGGCATTTCGGTGCCGCGTACCCTGCCGGTCGGCGAGTTGGTGGCGCTAAAGGCGGCGATCGAGCGGGAGATCGAGACGGCCTTCCCGACCGCCGACGTCAGCGTCAGCGCCGTGCCGCGCGCCCTCGACGACGAGACCGTGATCGAACGGGTGATGACCATCGCCCGCGACAAGCGCCTCGCCGTGCATCACATTACCGTCCAGCGCCTCGGCGAGCGGCTTTGCCTGTCGCTCGATCTGGAGGTGGACGGCCGCCTGCCGCTGGAAGCCGCCCACGCGATCGCCACCGATCTCGAGGACGAGATCGTGCTGGATCTCGGCGCCGACGTGGAGGTCGACACCCATATCGAGCCGATGCAAGTCGACGACCTGAACGGTGTCGATTGCCCGGAGGCGGACATCGCCCAGATGGCGCGAGTTCTGGACGGGCTGGCGCGGCAGCGCGGCGACGTCGACGAGATTCACAATGTGCGGGCCCGCCGTTCCGCCGACGGGGTGATCGTCAATTTCCACTGCCGCATGGCGGCGGCGACGCCGGTGGATGTCGCCCACCTCGCCATCGACGACATCGAACGAGGCTTGCGCAATCTGTGGCCCGACGCACGCCGCGTCGTCGGTCACGTCGAACCGGCCGGCATGCCGCACGCGCCGCGCCGGCGGGCACGGACATAGGAGCGGGCAGGCCCGAATCGCGCCCTGTCGTGCCGACTCAATGCCGGCGGGCGCGGCGCGACCAACCGTCGCAAGGGGGGATGAATTCCGTTCAATCGTTTGAGGGCTCAAGCCAATTCACCGAGGGAAAAACCCGGCGCGGAGCCGAAATTAATCGCTTGAAATGGGCAAAAGCCTCTCGCAATCTGATCGAAAGTCGTATGTACTTTGTCAGATAAAAATAAGCGGGAGGACTACCATGCCCACCACAGCCGAGCGCAAGCCCTGGACGGCGTTCTATAGTCCCGGCATGCGCGCGACCATCGACGCCGCGCCATTTCGCACCATCGGCGAACTGGTCAGCGCCACCGCCAAGCAATATGCCGCCCGCACCGCCTTCACCACGGTGTTGCCGAACGGCATGAACGGCAGCATCAGCTTTGCCGAAGTCGACGAGATGTCGGATGCGTTCGCAGTGTATCTGCGCGAGGTCGCCGGACTGAAGACGGGCGACCGGGTGGCGTTGCAGACGCCCAACTGTCTGGCGTTCCCGATCGTGGCATTCGGCGTGTTCAAGGCCGGTTGCGTGCTGGTCAACGTCAACCCGCTCTATACCGCCGAGGAGATGGGCCGGCAGTTCAAGGACGCGACGCCGAAGGCGCTGGTGATCATCGACCTGTTCGCCGACAAGCTGCCGGTGGCGCTGCGCGAGCATCCGATCCCGAATGTGATCATCACCCGCATCGCCGACTATTTCCCGACGGTGCCGCGCACCATTGTCGGCCTGGTGCAGAAATACCTGAAGAAGCAGGTGCCGCCGGTCGAAGTGCCGCATATCCGCCTGCCGGTGGTGCTGGATCGCGGCCGCGAGCACATGCGCCGCGACAGTATCGCGCCGGCGAGCTACACCGCCGGCATCGGCCTCGCCGATCTCGCCTGCCTGCAATATACCGGCGGCACCACCGGTGTTTCCAAGGGCGCGATGCTGACCCACGGCAACATCGTCATGAACATGGCGCAGTCGATGGAAATGGCGGGCTGCGGCATCGACCGGGGCAAGGAAGTCATTCTCACTGCGCTGCCGATGTATCACATCTTCGCCTTCACCGTGAACCTGCTCGGCTTCTTCTGGTACGGCGCGACCAACATCCTGATCCCCAGCCCGCGACCGCTGACCAACATGAAGAAGGCGTTCGAGAAGTTCCCGATCACCTACATCACCGGCGTCAATACCCTGTTCAACGGCCTGCTCAACGAAGCGTGGTTCCATGACCACCCGCCGAAAAGCCTGAAGTCGAGTTGCGCCGGCGGCATGGCGCTGCAAAGCGCCGTTGCCAAGCGCTGGGTCGAGGTGACGAGGACGCCGGTGATCGAGGGCTATGGCCTGACCGAATCGTCGCCGGTGCTGACCTTCAACCCGTTCGACCACCAGAAGGCCGACAGCATCGGCATCCCGATCCCGTCGACCGAGATCCGCATCGTCGACGACAACGGCCGCGACATGCCGTGGGGCATCGCCGGCGAGTTGATCGCCAAGGGGCCGCAGGTGATGGTCGGCTACTGGCAGCGACCGGACGAGACGGCGCGGACGCTGAAGGACGGCTGGCTCTACACCGGCGACGTGGCGGTGATGGACGAGGACGGCTATTTCCGCATCGTCGACCGCAAGAAGGACATGGTGCTGGTGTCCGGCTTCAACGTCTATCCCAACGAGATCGAGGACGTGCTGGTCAAGCATCCCGGCGTGATGGAGGCCGCCGTCATCGGCGTGCCCGACGGCGCCGCCGGCGAGGCGGTGAAGGCCTTCGTAGTCAAGCGCGACCCGAACCTGTCGGCCGACGAGATCCGCTCCCACTGCCGCGAGCACCTGACCGGTTACAAGGTGCCCAAGCACATCGATTTCCGCCCGGAGCTGCCGAAATCGAATGTCGGCAAGATCCTGCGCAAGGACCTGCGCTCCGAGGAACTGGCGAAAACGGCGAAGAACGGCGGCTGAGTGCCTGTCCCGGACTTTGGCGGGCGACGCACTCCGGCGCCCGCTCACCGCCGCCAGACGGTGAGATCGAAGCCGGCTTGCGGGTCGAGGGGCAGGGTCGGGCCGGGGACGAGGCCGGCCTCGCGCAGCAACATTTCGACCGGGTGGGCATCGCTGCGCGCCGTCAGGCAGGGGATGCCGGCGGCGACGGTGACGTGGCGGGCGCGGGTGAGGTGGAAGGCGTCCCAGCCGATGGCATGGGCAAGATCGAACACCCGCCGGCCGCCGGGCACCGCCACCTTGCCGCCCTCGGGGGCGCAAGCCGCCAGCGCGGTGGCGATGTCGACATCGGCCGGGTTCCACCACCAGCCATCGGCGCGGGTCTCGATGCCGCGGGCGCTGCTGGAGACAATGAGACGGCGACGGTTGCGGCGATTGGGGTTGACCTCGTGGCCGATGCGGCCGAGCAGGGTGACGGCGGCGCTGTCGAGCTCGCGCTGGAAATAGTCCCAGTCGGCATCGTTCATCAATGCCTTCGGCGTCAGGCCGTCCGGCCCGGCGATGCAGTCGGCCTGGCAGAGCACGGCGTAGCCGTGCAGCTGCCAGCGGGGCGAGAGGCCGGCCACGGGATCAGCGCTTGCGCGACGGGCGCTTGCGCGGCCCGCCGAAGGCGTCGGCCTTCAGCCAGAACACCTCGCCGACGCTCTCCTCGGTGTCGAGCCAGAGGAAGTCGAACTCGGGATAGTCGGCGACGAGGATATCCTGGCCGGTGCCGATCTCGCAGATCAGGCCGCCATTGGCGGTGAGGTGATCGGGGGCGGCGGCGAGGATGCGGCGGGTGATGTCGAGCCCGTCGACGCCGGAGCCGAGCGCCATCACCGGCTCGTGCAGGTATTCCGCCGGCAGTTCGGCGACCTCGTCGGCGGCGACATAGGGCGGGTTGGTGATGATCAGGTCGTAGCGGGTGCCGGCGAGCGGCGCGAACAGGTCGCCCTGATGCAGGTTGATCCGATGGGCGAATTCGCTGGCGTCGACATTGATCCGCGCCACAGCGAGGGCATCGGCCGACAGGTCGACGGCGTCGATCATCGCATTGGGGAAGATGTGGGCGGCGAGGATCGCCAGGCAACCGGAGCCGGTGCAGAGATCGAGCACGGTTTCGACCGCCTCGGCGTCCTCGATCAGGTTGAAGCCGTCGCCGCCGAACATGTCGCCCATCATCAACTCGCCGATGAACGAGCGCGGCACGATCACCCGCTCGTCGACATAGAACGGAATGCCCTGGATATAGGCCTTGTTCAGCAGGTAGGAGGCCGGCTTGCGGGTGACGATGCGCTGGTCGATCAGGCCGACGATACGTTCGCGCTCGGCCAGCGTCAGGCGGGCGTCGAGCCACGGCGCCAGCTCGTCGATCGGCAGCGACAGCGCCTCAAGCACCATGAAGGCGGCTTCATCCAGCGGTGAGGTCGTGCCGTGGCCGAAGGCGATGTCGGCCTTGGTGAAGCGGGACAGGCCGAAGCGGACGAGATCGCGCACCGTCTTCAGTTCGCTGGCGGCGGCGGCGATGTCGGCCACGGTCATCGGGGTCGAGTGCGACATGGGATCGGTTCCGGATTGGGGTTTCGCGTCGCGGACGCCGACGCCGGAAAAGGAGCGTCAGGGCGCGAAGTGCTTGGACAGCTTCAGGCCCTGGGCCTGATAGTTGGAGCCGATCGCCTCGCCGTAGAGCCGGCGCGGCCGCTCGCTCATGCGCTCGTAGACGAGGCGGCCGACGGTCTGGCCGTGATCGACGATGAACGGCACGTCGCGGGAGCGGACCTCGAGCACGGCGCGGCTGCCCTTGCCGCCGGCGCCGGCATTGCCGAAGCCGGGGTCGAAGAAGCCGGCATAGTGGACGCGGAACTCGCCGACCAGCGGGTCGATCGCCACCATCTCGGCGGCATAGACCGGCGGCACATGCACCGCCTCGTTGGAAACCAGGATGTAGAACTCGTCGGGATCGAGCACCAGGCCGGGGCGACGGCCGAGGTGGATCGGCTCCCAGAAGTCGCCGATGGCGCAGGCGCCCTTACGGTCGACGTCGATGACGCCGGCATGGCGCTTGGCGCGATAGCCGACAAGGCCGCCGTCGCGGCCGACGAGGTCGATCGACAGGCCAAGGCCGCCCTCGAACACCGGATTTTCGGCGTCGATGATCGGGTCCTCGGCATGCAGCGCGGCAAGGGCGGCATCGGACAGGCGGGTGTCGCCGCGGCGGAAGCGGATCTGCGACAGGCGCGAGCCGGGGCGGACCAGCACCGGGAAGCTGCGCGGGCTGATCTCGGCATAGAGCGGGCCGCGATAGCCGGCCGGAATGGTATCGAAGGCGCGGCCGCCATCGGCGATGACGCGGGTGAAGACGTCGATGCGGCCGGTCGATGATTTCGGATTTGCGGTGGCGGAGACATCGGCCGGCAGCACCAGGTGCTCGAACAGCGGCACGATGTAGACGCAGCCGGTCTCAAGCACGGCACCGTCATCGAGCGAGAACTTGTGCAGGGTCAGGTCGACGAGCTTGTCGGCGACCGAGACGCCGGGGCCGGCGAGGAAGCTGGCGCGCACCCGATAGGCGACGCGGCCGAGCCGCAGGTCGAGGCTGGCCGGCTGGATCTGGTCCGGGTCGAGCGGCCGGTCAAGGATGATCTCGCCATCGGCGACCATCGCCTCGATCGCCTGCACCGGCAGGATGCCGTTGGCCCGGTGGGTCGTCGGCTCGCTCATCTGGTCTCGCGCCTCGCGCCTGCTTGATCTTTGGAACCTGCGGCGTTGCTAGCAGATATCCCGCTTTTAGCAAGGCGCGACGATCGGCTTCGTCCCTCACGGCCGGATCAACTCGCGCTCGGTCAGGATCGCGTCGAGGCGGCGGTCGTGCGGTTCTTCCGGCACGGTCGCGACTTCCTGAACGGCGAAGGCCAGCCCAAGCGTCCGAACCGGCTTCAGGCCGGAGAGCCGGGCGAGTTCGGTGTCGTAATAGCCCTTGCCATAGCCGATGCGGCCACCACGACGGTCGAAGGCGGCGAGCGGGACCAGCAGCACGTCCGGATCGACCGGCTCGGCGTCGACATCCGGCACCAAGGTGCCGAAGCCGCCGGGCACCAGCGCCTCGCCATCGCGCCAGCGGCGGAACGACAACCGGCCGGCATCGATGCGCGGCAGCGCGAGGTGGGCGCCGTCGGCGGCGAGGCGCGCCATCAGCGGCCGGGGATCGATCTCGGACTTGATCGGCCAGAAGCCGGAGACGACGAGGCCGGCGGTGGCAAACGGCAGGCTGGCGGCGGCGAGCGCCCGGCCGCCGGCGGCGCGATCG
>JAEULV010000078.1 GCA_016793065.1 Hyphomicrobiaceae bacterium | reverse complement strand
CGCTCTATATGCCCGCCGTGGCGTGGGCCTATCCCGCAACGCCCGGCCAGCGACAGACCGTCCCGGCCGCGCCGATTATCCCGGCCGAGGCTGCGCGGAACTACCGCTATGGCTTGCAGGTGCAGGGCGACAGCCCGCCGTGGCGGCCCGTCTCCGTCTTCGACGATGGCCGGCGCGTCTATGTCGTCTTCCCGGCCGGGATCGTGCAGGGCGAGATGCCGCCGATCTTCGTGCTCGGCTCCGATGGCGAGCCGCAGATCGTCAATTCCCGCATCCACCAGAACATCCTGATCGTGGACCGCCTGTTCGGCGCGGCCGAGCTGCGCCTTGGCAGCGGCAACCGCCAGCAGGTCGTCAGGATCGTCCGCACCAACCAGACGCAGGCCGCAGCAGAATCAGCCAGCACGACTACGGGAGGATCGTCCTCATGAGCGATACCGATACCGCCACCCCCATGCGCCTGCGCGCCGAACCGCCGCGCGTCACCCGCCTGTCCCGCAAGATGCTGGCAGGCGTCGGCGCTGTCGCCTTGCTCGGTATTGGCGGTGCGCTGATCTACGCGCTCCAGACCCGCGATGCAGGACCGGGCGGCGACGAACTCTACTCGACCGAGAACCGCCCCACGGCGGACGGCTTGTCCGGCCTGCCGCGCGACTACACCGGCCCCGTCTTGGGGCCTGCGTTGCCGGGCGACCTCGGCCGACCGATCCTCGATGCGCAGAACCGGGGGCAGCCCGTTGTGACGCCGGCCATCACGACACCCGCCGTCGATCCCGAGGAAGAACGCCGCCGCGCCGAGGAAGAAGCCGCGCGCTTGAGCAACGTCTTTTTCCAGTCCGGCCCGCGCACGGGAGCGCCGGCAGGAACGGCCATGCCCGGCCTTGCCGGTCTTGGCCTTGGTGGACAGCCTGCGACGCAGGACCGGCACGCGGCGTTCCTCAATGGACCCGTGGACCGGCAGACGGTTGCGCCGGATCGTGTCACGCCGCCGGCATCGCCCTACATCCTTCAGGCCGGGGCCGTGATCCCGGCCGCGCTCATCACCGGCATCCGTTCCGACCTGCCCGGCCAGATCACGGCACAGGTAACGGAAAACGTCTATGACAGCCCGACCGGTTCGTTGCTCCTGATCCCGCAGGGCACCCGCATCATCGGCCAATATGATGACGGCGTGACCTTCGGCCAGCGCCGCGTGTTGCTAGTGTGGACTCGTCTGATCCTGCCCGGAGGCCGTTCCATCGTTCTGGAGCGCCTGCCGGGCGCGGATGCCAGCGGCTACGCCGGGCTTGAGGATGGCGTCGATTATCATTGGTGGGATCTGATGAAGTCCGCAGGACTGTCCACGCTGCTCGCGGTCGGCACGGAGCTGGCGACCAGCGACGAGGACCGGCTGCTCCGCGCCATCCGCGACGGGGCGCAGGATACCATCAATCAGGCCGGCCAGCAGATCGTTCAGCGCCAGTTGCAGGTCGCGCCCACGCTGACCATCCGGCCCGGCTTCCCGGTCAGGGTCATCGTCACCCGCGACCTTGTATTTGAGCCGGCAGGAGGTTGACCATGATCAAGCTGAAACTCGGCCCCCTCCCCGACGACAAGCCCGTAAAGGTGACGGTGGAGCTACCCGCGCCGCTTCACCGCGATCTGACCGCCTATGCCGAGGTGCTGGCTCGCGAGAGCGGCCAGCCCGTCGCCGATCCCGTCAGGCTGATCGTGCCAATGCTGGAGCGATTCATCGCCACGGATCGCGGCTTCGCAAAGGCACGGCGAGCCGCAAGCTAAGTTCCATCCTGACATCGGGGGGGGGCCGCCAGCGCATAGGCGCAAATGCGGCACGCTACAGGCCGCCGACTGCCCTCCATGGTTCGCTTGTTCCGGGGTTTTGATGCCCCGGAATCCACCAGAACCAAGGAGGATTCCATGTGCGCAGAGCGCCGCCGCGCCCGCAAGGGGCGACCGCGACAGTCGGCCCCCGAAGCACTTCCCGACGATCTTTTCGACTATGCCGACGATCCCACACCGGACGGTCGGGCACGAGCTGCTGACGCGCCCCTTCTCGGCCCGGACGGCCAGAGGATGCGTGTCACGGACGATTGGCCGGAGGACATTCCTGTCACCGAGGCCGAGATTGACGTGTTCGAGCGTTGGTTCGGCGATGTTTTCGATGAACTGTTGAACCCGAGAAAGCCGGATGACAGCTTGCATTTCCTATCACAATCTGATAGGAATAAGACTTGAGCATGGATCGTGATCCGGGCCTCGACACGCTTCTGGACCTTGATGGACAGATGCTCTTTGTCGATCCCGAGGGCGGCTATTGGGTGAAGTTCGTCGTCACCCGCGTTCCAGCATCGCCGGAAAAGCCGCACGGCCTCGATTATTCGCTCACGCTTCACGGGCCTTCGGGCGAACGGCTGGTCGGCTTCGACAACGCCCATCCGGTCGGCCGGGGCAGACGCGGCGAGCCGATGGACCATCGGCATCGCCTCCAGACCGTGAAGCCCTACGCCTATGAGGATGCGGCTACGTTGCTGGCCGACTTCTGGCAGGCGGTTGACGCGGTTTTGAAGGAGCGAGGTGCCCTATGACCACATTGAAAGTCGGGATTGCCGACTATGAAGAAATGAAGGCCCGCACCATGCGGATTGCCAAGGGCGAGGAAAAGCCCGCGCCCGGCGACCCGAAGGTGTGGTTCACCTCGACCGAATCCTTCGCCAAGGTGCTGTCGGCCGGGAACCGCGAGTTGCTTCGCGTCATCGCCGAGAAGGCCCCGGCATCGCTGGAAGAACTGGCGGAAATCACCGGCCGGGCCGGCTCCAATCTGTCACGCACCCTGAAAACCATGGAGAGCTACGGCCTCGTTCGGTTTGAGCCGGGCCACGGCCGCAAGCTCGCGCCCAAGGTGGTGCATGATCGCGTGGAACTGGCGTTGCCCCTGATCGACCGTCCAAAGCCGAGGAAGGCTATGGGAGATCGGCCATGAACATGCACAGCCCAACCATGACCGCTCGCGCCGCCCTCTACCTGCGCGTCTCGACTGCCCGGCAGGCCGAGCATGACATTTCCATTCCCGACCAAAAGCGGCAGGGCGAAGCCTATTGCGAACAACGCGGCTATCAGCTCGTTGAAACCTATGTCGAGCCGGGCGCAACCGCCACCAACGACAAGCGCCCCGAGTTCCAGCGCATGATCGAAGCGGGCACATCGAAGCCTGCTCCCTTCGATATTGTCGTGGTCCATTCGTTCAGCCGGTTCTTCCGCGATCACTTCGAGATGGAGTTCTACGTTCGCAAACTGGCGAAGAACGGCGTCAAGCTGGTGTCGATCACGCAGGAGATGGGCGACGATCCCATGCACCAGATGATGCGGCAGATCATGGCGCTGTTCGATGAATACCAGTCGAAGGAGAACGCCAAGCACGTCCTGCGCGCCATGAACGAGAACGCCCGGCAAGGCTTCTGGAATGGCGCACGGCCGCCTATCGGCTACCGTATTGTCGCAGCCGAACAGCGCGGATCGAAGATCAAGAAGAAACTGGAGATCGACCCGCTGCACGCCGACACCGTGCGGCTGATCTATCGCCTGTTTCTGGAAGGCGACGGCACGCGCGGCGCGATGGGCGTCAAGGCCATCGCCACCTATCTCAATGAGCGCCGTTTCTTCACCCGCGATGGCGGACGATGGGGGCTAGCGCAAATCCACGCTATCCTGACCCGGACCACCTACATCGGCGAACACAGGTTCAACACGCGCTCGCATAAAAACCGGGAGAAGAAGCCGGAGAGCGAGGTCGCCATCATGGCGGTGCCGCCCCTGATCGAGCGCGAGGTTTACGATGCGGTGCAAGCCCGCCTGAAATCCCGCAACCCCATGGTGACTCCCGCCCGCGTCTCGAGCGGCCCGACGCTGCTCACCGGCATTTGCTTCTGCACCAAATGCGGGGGCGCGATGACGCTGCGCACCGGCCGGGGCAGCGCAGGGCAGACATATCGCTACTACACCTGCTCGACCAAGGCGCGGCAGGGCAAGACCGGCTGCAAGGGCCGCACGATCCCGATGGACAAGCTCGACCACCTTGTCGCCGATCATATCGGGGATCGGCTGCTCCAGCCCAAGCGGCTGGAAGCCGTGCTCGCCAGCGTCATCGACCGGCGGCAGGAGCGAGCCGAGCGCCGCCGCGAGCATCTTGCCGAGCTGAACCGGCGAATCACGGACGCCGACCAGCGGCTCGGACGTCTCTTTGACGCCATCGAAGCAGGCATGGTGGACAAGGACGACGCCATGGCGAAAGAGCGCATGGCGAGCCTCAAGGCGTTGCGGGATCAAGCCGCCGCTGATGCCGAGCGCACGCAACTCGCGCTCGACAGTTCAGGCAATCAGGGCATCAGCCCTGACATGCTCAAGGGGTTTGCCCTTAAGGCCCGTGAACGCATACGCCTCGACGATGGCGGCTACCGCCGCGACCACCTGCGCGCGCTCGCGCAGCGTGTCGAGGTCGCCGACGACGAGGTTCGCATCATGGGATCAAAGTCGGAACTGCTGCGAACGCTGGTCGCCGCTTCAAGCGTAGAAACGGCGGCGTTCGGCGTTCATAGTTCTGTTCTGAAATGGCGCGCCCGAAAGGATTCGAACCTCTGACCCCCAGATTCGTAGTCTGGTGCTCTATCCAGCTGAGCTACGGGCGCGTGGCTGCTTGTGGCAGCGGGAGGGCGTTGCCCTCCGTTGGAGCGATCGTTTAAAGCGATCGATGGCGGAATGCAAGGGGATTTGACGAGATTTTCACAAACGCCGCCAAGCCCTTCGTGAAAAGCGCGGAATTTGGCGGAACACCTGCCCCGTTGCGAGGGCAGGTGGGTCGTGGCGGCTTGTGGATATCCCGGCAGGCGCGGCGGCGCGGGCTTCGGCCGCCGGCGCGGGCCGAGCCCGCACGGTACGGCCCCGCCTTGTGGATATCCCGGCAGGCGCGGGACTGCCGATCGGGCGGGAGTGATTGGAGGGGTGTTCAGATCGCCGTCCGTCGTGCGGGGAGACTGGACCCCAATCGACGGCCTGTCGATCGGGCATCGGCGATCGGGCGTGTTCAGATGCGCTGGCGTTCGTGCCCGCGACCGCGCCTTGATCGACGGGCATATGGACCGGGCGGGCCGCGATCACCGGAAGTTCGGGCGCGTGGCCGGTCATGCCGATCGGCGCGCCCCGACCACGCGGGGCGCGGTTGGGGTGCTCAGACCGTCTTGTCGACGCTGGCGCTGGTCTCGGGGGCGACGGGCGCGGGGGCGGCCTTGGGGCCGCCCTTGGCGACGCCGACCAGGGCGGGGCGCAGGACGCGGTCGCCGATGACGAAGCCGGATTGCAGCACCTGCATCACCGTGCCGGCGACGACGTCGGGATTGGGGATCTCGAACATCGCCTGATGCAGGTTCGGATCGAACTTCTGGCCCTGGGGCTCGACCTTGCGGACGCCGTGCTTCTCCAGCACCTTCAGCAATTCGCGGCCGGTCATGTTGACGCCGTCGATCAAGGGCTTGGCGGTGTCGTTGGCGGCGAGTTCGGCGGGAATGGCGGTGAGGGCGCGCTCGAAATTGTCGCCGACGGCGAGAAGGTCGCGGGCGAAGCCGGTGACGGCGTAGTCGCGGGCGTCCTTGACGTCGCGCTCGGTGCGGCGGCGCAGGTTTTCCATGTCGGCGAGGGTGCGCAGCAGCTTGTCCTTCAGCTCGGCGATCTCGGCCTGGGCCAGCGCCAGCGCGTCGATGCTCGCGCCCTGGGCCTGTTCGGTGGTTTCGACTTGCGGCGTGTCGTCGGTCATCAAGCGGGGTCCATCCATCGCGGCGGGGGCAGCCATCGCGCGGCACAAGCCGACGCGGCCCAAGCGGGCGCCCCGCGTTCAATCGTCCGGGCTGGATGTGGCTGCTCGGGGGGCGAAAATCAAGCACAAAACGCGCGCGTGCGTCGGTGCCGGCGACAACGGCACGGGCTCGGCTTGCGCGGCGGGGGCGGCTTCGGTCAAATGGCGGCTGATCCGGAGCGTTGGCGGCCGTGAGGCGGCGGTCGGCGCGCGATTCCGGGCGGCGCTTGGGAGATGATGCGATGAAACTGCTGCGTTTCGGTCCGGCTGGCAAGGAAAAGCCGGGGCTGATGGATGGCTCCGGCAAGATCCGCGATCTTTCCGTCGTGGTCGGCGACATCGACGCGACGACGTTGGCGCCGAAGGTGCTGGCACGGCTGGCGAAGCTCGATCCGGCGAAGCTGCCGGAAGTGCCGCTGCGTACCCGGATCGGCGCCTGCGTCGCCGGGGTGCGCAATTTCATCGCGGTCGGGCTCAACTATTCCGACCATGCGGCGGAAACCGGCGCCAAGCCGCCGGTCGAGCCGATCCTGTTCAACAAGGCGCCGAGCTCGATCGTCGGACCGAATGACGACATCGTCATTCCGCGCGGATCGCGGAAGACCGACTGGGAGGTGGAACTGGCGGTGGTGATCGGCTCGCGGGCCTCGTATGTGACGGAGGCCGAGGCGCTGTCGCATGTCGCCGGCTACTGCATCTGCAACGACATCTCCGAGCGGGCGTTCCAGATGGAGGGCACCGGCCAATGGATGAAGGGCAAGGGCTGCCCGACCTTCGGGCCGCTGGGGCCGTGGCTGGTGACGCGGGATGAGGTGCCGGATCCGCAGGACCTCGGCCTGTGGCTCGATGTCAATGGCGAGCGGATGCAGACCGGTTCGACGGCGACGATGATCTTCCCGGTCGCGCATATCGTCAGCTACATCTCGAATTTCATGATCCTGGAGCCGGGCGACGTCATCACCACCGGCACGCCGCCGGGCGTCGGGCTGGGCAAGAAGCCGCCGGTGTTCCTGAAGGCCGGCGACGTGATGGTGCTGGGCGTCGATCGGCTCGGCGCGCAGAAGCAGAAGGTCGTCGCCTGGAAGGGCTGACGCGCGGCGCGGCTCCGTCGGACCGGGCGGAACGCAAACCGCCGCGCTGGCGGGCGCGGCGGCGAGGATCACCGGTGCAGGAGGGCGCGGCGAAGCAAGGCCTCAGCGCGGGGCGCGCTTGGCGAGGATGCGCTGCAGGGTGCGGCGGTGCATGTTGAGGCGGCGGGCGGTCTCGGAGACGTTGCGCTCGCACAGCTCGTAGACGCGCTGAATATGCTCCCAGCGGACGCGGTCGGCCGACATCGGGTTTTCCGGTGGGGCGGCCTTCTCGGCGGTTTCGCGGGTCAGGGCGTGGAAGATGTCGTCGGCGTCGGCGGGCTTGGCGAGGTAGTCGATGGCGCCGAGCTTCACCGCGGTGACGGCGGTGGCGATGTTGCCGTAGCCGGTCAGCACCAGGGCGCGGGAATCCGGCCGGCGCTGGCGCAGTTCCTCGATGACGTCGAGACCGGAGCCGTCGCCGAGGCGCATGTCGATCACGGCATAGGCCGGCGGCGCCGCCTGGACGCGCTCGATGCCCTCGGCCACCGACTCGGCCGTCGCCACCTGGAAGCCGCGCGCTTCCATGGCGCGGGCAAGGCGGGTGAGAAACGGCTTGTCGTCATCGACGACGAGCAGGGTCGCATCGCCATGGATCATCGCCAAGGCATCAGGAGCCGGGTGGATGTCGTCGAACTTGGTCACCGTCGTATTTTCCATCGTTCGTGTCCTTGCCCGGAGGGATTGCCTCCAATGTTCGACCATCCTGCCCGTCGTCCCGGCCCCTCGCCGGGTGGGCAGATACCGCGTCGCGGCGCCTGGCCTTGCGGGCCCTTACCTTGCGGGCCCTGACCTTGCGGGCTTGGCGACACCAACCGATTTGGTTGGGCGCCGCGCGCGAGCGGTGGGTCGGCAGGGCAACCGAACCATAATGTCGCATGTTCAACATTGATGCGGGTCAATTCACGCCAATTGCCGATAAAGATCGTTCTCGGGCGGCAGGTCGAAGCGCGAGCGCTTCCACGAGAGGCGGATCACGGCGCCGGTTTCGGGTGCCTCGCGGTTGGCAAAGGCGAGCGTCGCGCCGGAGCGGCGCAACAGCGTCTGGGCGATGAAGAAGCCGAGCCCAAGGCCGCCGCCGGTGCCGTCCTCGCGGCCGTGGCGCTGGCCGCGGGCGGTCAGGTAGGGCTCGCCGAGGCGGCTGAGCACGCCTGGCGCGAAGCCGGGGCCGTCGTCGGTCAATGTCAGCTCGAGGCTGTCCTTGCTCCAGCGGGTGGTGATCGCGACGGTGGAATTGGCGAAATCGACGGCGTTCTCGATCAGGTTGCCGAGGCCATAAAGGATCGCCGGGTCGCGGCCGGCCACCGGCTCGGGGCCGTCGCCGGCCATGTCGACGTCAATGTCGACGCCGAAGTCGCGGTGCGGGGCGATGACTTCCTCGATCAGCTGGGCGAGCGTCATGCGCTGGAAATGCGGCTCGGGCTCGTCGGCGAGCGAGGAGAGCTTGCGCATGATCTGGCGGCAGCGCTCCGACTGGGTGCGCAGCAGGGCGACATCCTCGGCGAAGGGGCTGTCGGCGGGCATTTCGCGCTCGAGTTCCTTGGCGACGATGGCGATGGTGCCAAGGGGCGTGCCGAGGGCATGGGCGGCGGCGGCGGCGAGGCCGTCGAGCTGCGACATGTGCTGTTCGCGCGCCAGCACCAGCTCGGTCTCGGCGAGGGCGTCGTCGAGCCGGCGGCCTTCCTCGGCGACGCGGAAGGTGAAGGCGGCGATGAAGCCGAGGGTGATGACCAGCGCCAGCCAGTTGCCGACGCCGTAGAGGCGCGGAATCGTCACCGCCTCGCCGGGATACCACGGCAGGGGCTGGTGCCAGATCGTCAGGCTGGTGGCGATCAGCACGGCGGCGCCGCCGAGGATGCCGACGCAGCGCAGGCTCAGGGCGGTGGCGGCGACGATGACCGGGGCGATCAGCAGCACGGCGAAGGGGTTGGCAAGGCCGCCGGTGAGGTAGAGCAGGCCGCCGAGCTGGGCGAGGTCGAAGCCCAGCACCTGCGTCGCCCGATCGCCGCCGAGACGGCGCCCGGTGCCGTAGGCATAGCCGAGCCAGAGGTTGAGCGCGGCGGCGAGCCCGATCAGCGCCAGGCTCGGCATCAAGGGCAGGGCGAAGCCGAGGCCGAGGGCGACGAACAGCACGGTCGCCAACTGGCCGCCGACGGCGAGCCAGCGCAGGCGCACGAGCGTGGTGAGACGGATAGAGCGGTCGCCGAAATGGCGGTCATCGGATGCTTCTGTCGACATGGGCGAAGTCTAGGCGCGCCGCGTGCCTGAGGCCAGCCGTTTGGGGCGATTGGCGCGGTCCGTGGCGCATGACACATGGTCGCGGATGCGGCTCGACGCCCGGCGCCGGCTGTCGCATAGTCGCGGCCCCGGCACCTGCCTCCCGCGATTGAAAACCGTCATGCCAGCATCACCTGAACCGACCAACCCGGCCGCGGTCATCGAGGTCGAGAACCTGTTCAAGGCCTACAAGACCGTGCAGGCGGTCGACGGCATCACGTTTTCGATCCCGCGCGGGCGCATCGTCGGCCTGCTCGGCGGCAACGGCGCCGGCAAGACCACGACGATCGGCATGATCATGGGGCTGGTGTCGCCGAGTTCGGGGCGGATCAGCGTGCTCGGCCACGACATGGCGCGGGAGCGACATGCGGTGCTGCACCGGATGAATTTCGAAAGCCCCTATGTCGACATGCCGCACCGGCTGACGGTGCGGCAGAACCTGACGGTGTTCGGCATGCTTTACGGGGTGGCGCGCCTCGGCGAGCGGATCGCCCGGCTTGCCGCCGAGCTGGCGTTGGGGGATTTTCTTGACCGGCGCGCTGGGCAGCTTTCGGCCGGGCAGAAGACCCGGGTGGCGCTGGCCAAGGCGTTGATCAACGATCCCGAGGTGCTTTTGCTCGACGAGCCGACGGCGTCGCTCGATCCGGACACCGCCGACTGGGTGCGCGGCCATATCGAGCGCTATCGCGCCGACCATGACGGCACGATCCTGCTCGCCTCGCACAACATGGGCGAGGTCGAGCGGCTGTGCGACGACGTCATTATGATGAAGCAGGGGCGCATCGTCGATCGCGGCTCGCCGGCGGCGCTGCTCGCGCGTTATGGCCGCGACGATCTCGAAGAGGTGTTTCTCGACATCGCCCGCGACCGGCGCGGGCCCATCGGGGCGTGAAAGGAGGCAAGGATGTCGCATGCGGTCGATCCCGGCCTTGCCGCCGCGCGGTTCTCGTTCCGGCGGGTCGGCGCGATGGTGTTGCGCCACCTCTATCTGTTGCGCTCGTCGTGGCCGCGCACGGTGGAGATCATCTATTGGCCGATCATGCAGGTGTCGACCTGGGGCTTCCTGCAGCTCTACGTCAACCAGCATTCGACGTTCTTCGCGCAGGCGGTCGGCATCCTGGTCGGGGCGCTGCTGATGTGGGATATCCTGTCGCGCAGCCAGATCGGCTTCTCGATCACCTTCCTTGAAGAAATGTGGTCGCGCAACATGGGCAATCTGTTGATGAGCCCGCTGAAGCCGTCGGAATACATCGTGTCGCTGATGGTGATGAGCTCGATCCGGCTGTTCATCGGCCTGATCCCGGCGACGCTGATCGCGATCCCGCTGTTCGGGTTCAATATCTGGTCGCTGGGTTTCGGGCTAGGACTGTTCTTCGCGGCGCTGATGCTGACCGGCTGGGCGCTGGGGCTGGTGATCGCCGGGCTGATCCTGCGGCACGGGCTGGGGGCGGAAGGGCTCGCCTGGTCGCTGATCTTCCTGATGCTGCCGCTGTGTTGCGTCTATTACCCGGTGGCGCAACTGCCGGCGCTGGTGCAGCCGATCGCCTGGATGCTGGCGCCGACCTATGTGTTCGAGGGACTGCGGGCGCTGCTGATCGAGCAGCGGCTGCGGCTCGATCTGATGGCGTGGGCGTTCGCGCTCGACCTCGTCTATTTCAGCGTGGCGGCGCTGGTGTTCTCGCGGCTCCTGGCGGCGGCGCGGGCCTCCGGCAGCCTCGTGCAGCTGGGGGAATGACGGATTTGTGACGCGGTTGCGGTGCGGCGCAGCAAATGCAAGCGGCGCGCATAAGCGCATGTAGTTGCAGTTATTCAAGGGCAGTACCTAATACTTTGGGACTAATTTTAATTGATTTGTATCGCAGTTGCGAGATTTTGCTGGACGACGGCGCCGGTTCCTGTTCGGATCACGTTTCGCGGGGAGCGTATGAGCCCCTAGCACGAAGTATCAAATTGTCACATGGGCCGACGTGCCGCTAACGTCCCGGTCTTGGTTCCGAGCCGCCGGGGCTTGGCGAGCAGCGAATGGGGATGGGTACTGTGCCGTTCTATCACCTGTATGAGATGAATCATGCGTTGCTCGGTCCGTTTCGTGCCGCCGCCGACGCGACCAGGATGATGTTCCAGAATCCGTTCAATCCGCTGTCGATGACCCCCTATGGCCGCAACATCGCCGCGGCCTGCGAAGTGTTCGAGCGGACGACCAGGCGCTACGGCAAGCCGAGCTTCGACCTGCCGACGACGACCGTCAGCGGCGTGCGGGTGCCGGTGCGCGAACAGGTGATCTGGGAACGGCCGTTCTGCAAGCTGGTGCATTTCGAGCGCGAGATCGCCGGAACGCCGCGCCGCGACCCGAAGGTGCTGATCGTCGCGCCGATGTCCGGCCACTATGCGACGCTGCTGCGCGGCACGGTCGAGGAGATGATCCAGCGCCACGACGTCTACATCACCGACTGGGTCGATGCCCGGCTGGTGCCGCTGTCGGACGGCACGTTCGATCTCGACGACTATATCGACTACATCATCCAGATGCTGCATGCGCTGGGCGGCGACACCCACATCATCGCGGTGTGCCAGCCGTCGGTGCCGGTGCTGGCGGCCGTGTCGATCATGGAAGAGAACGACGATCCGTACGCGCCTTCGTCGATGATCCTGATGGGTGGGCCGATCGATACCCGCATCTCGCCGACCGCGGTCAACAAGGTCGCCGAAGAGCGCGGCCTCGACTGGTTCCGCGAGAACGTCATCATGAAGGTGCCGTTCCCGCATCCGGGCTTCATGCGCGAGGTCTATCCGGGCTTCCTGCAGCTGTCGGGCTTCATGTCGATGAACATGGACCGCCACCTGATCGCCCACAAGGACTTCTACATGCACCTGATCAAGGGTGACGGCGATTCGGCCGAGAAGCATCGCGACTTCTACGACGAATATCTCGCCGTCATGGATCTGACCGCCGACTTCTACCTGCAGACGGTCGATACGGTGTTCGTGCGCTATGCCCTGCCGACCGGCCAGATGTATCATCGCGGCCAGCGGGTGAAGCCGGAAGCGATCAAGAACGTGGCGCTGCTGACCGTCGAGGGCGAGCTGGACGACATCACCGGTCCTGGCCAGACCCAGGCCGCCCACAAGCTGTGCTACAACATCCCTGCCGACAAGCAGGCCGACTATGTGCAGCCGGGCGTCGGTCATTACGGCGTGTTCAACGGCTCGCGCTTCCGCGCCGAGATCGCGCCGCGCATCGCCGACTTCATCCTCACCCACAACAAGTGGGACGGAAAGCGCTACAAGCCGGGCACCCGCATGCCGGCCGCCGCGACCGAGGCCCAGGCCGCCGCCGATGCGGCCGAAGCCAGCGCCGCCGCGCCGATTGCGACCGAGAATGTCGTCAACATCGACAGCAAGACGCCGAAGCGCCGCGCCAAGGCGTGAGCATCGGCCGATCGGCCCGCACATCAATGAGCAAAAGGCGTCGGGGCAACCCGGCGCCTTTTTTGTCGGATCGCCGGGAGCGGCGCGCGGCGGAGGCGTCGACGGATGGAACCGGGCGCGGTCGCCGGATTGTGGCGCGTGGCGATCTTGTCTTGCCACAATTGTCGCCCCACCTGAGGGACACTGATCGATACCGGGCGTCGAGGGAGCGTTTTCCTCGCCGGATCGAACGCGAGGGAGTTCTCATCACCATGTCCACGCTCACGCTTCGTCCCGCCTGGACCCCGCTGACGGTCGCGCTGATGGTTGCCGGCTTCGTCCTGTGGTGGCCGCTCGGGCTCGCCATGCTCGCCTATATCCTGTGGGGCGACCGGTTCCAGCGGGTCTATGACGATGCCCGCGCCCAGTTCCGTGGCGCCGGCGTCGACGGCGTCTTCCGTCACTCGACCGGCAATGCCGCCTTCGACGACTATCGCCGCCGCGAACTCGACCGGCTCGACGCCGAGCGCCGCCGCCTCGAGGCGGAAGTGGCCGCGTTCGAGGACTATGTCCGCCAGCTCCGCCAGGCCAAGGATCGGGAAGAGTTCGAGCGCTTCATGCGCGACCGGCGCGGCGACTCGCCCTCGGTCTGACATCGCCCCGGCATTCGGCGCTCCGGCATTCGGCACAAGGACAGGACCCGGCTTCAACGCCGGGTCCTGTCGCGTCTGACGCCCCCGGATGTTGCCCCGGATCCGGCGTCGCGCGCGGCGATCCCGCGACGCGCAGTGCCGTCTTCGGCGCGACCTTTCCTGGATTGAAGGATGTTGCGCGGCGTCGTCCACAGGCTTCCACCCGGCGCGCTTGCCGAGACGGTCCGGCCGGCGTCACGATGGGATCATCAAGTCCGGCGATTCTCCCGGCGGTGTCCCCCGCTCTCCATCGGCAGCGAAAGGCGTTTCGATCCGCGATGTTCTTCCCGTTCGGCCGCCCCAAGACCATCGAACCGGACCACGTGGTCGTTGCCATCGACGGCAAGGGCGTGCGGGTGGCGGTGCGTCGTTCGGCGCGGGCGAGCCGCTATGCGCTGCGGTTGCCGACCGCCGGCGGCGATCCGGTGCTGACGATCCCGTCGGGCGGGCGGATGGCGGAGGCGCTCGGCTTCGTCGAGCGGCACAAGCCGTGGCTGGCGGCACGGCTGGCGCGGCGCCCGGAAACGGTGGGTTTCGCCGATGGCGCCGAAGTGCCGTTGCGGGGGCGGCCGCACCGGATCCTGCATGTGCCGGGGCGGCGCGGTACCGCCTGGATCGAGGAGATCGGCGATGTCGCGCATCTGTGCGTCGCCGGCGACACGGCGCATCTCGCGCGGCGGGTGAGCGACTTCCTCAAGGCCGAGGCGCGACGCGAGCTCGTCGCCGCCGTGGCCCGGCACGCGGCGCGGCTGGCGGTGACGCCGAAGGCGATCACGGTGAAGGACACCAAGACGCGCTGGGGATCATGCACCTCGGCCGGGCGACTGGCGTTTTCGTGGCGGATCATCATGGCGCCGCCGGAGGTGCTGGACTATCTCGCCGCCCATGAAGTGGCGCATATGCGCGAGATGAACCACTCGGCGCGGTTCTGGCGGCATGTGCGTACGGCCTGCCCGGGCGCCGACGCGGCGCGGGCCTGGCTGAAGCACCACGGCGCCAGCCTGCATCGCTACGGTTGATGCCAAGACCGGAGGCGATGACGCGCCCGGCCCTTGAAAGCAGGCGAATTTCACATCTGCATCAGAGGCATGAGAAACTCGCGCGACGAGTACCTTCATCCTTCTTCAAAGGCCGCCGGCATGGACCCGCCCGGTCAGCGGATTGCCCGGGTTCCAGCGATAGCGGATGGTATCGAAGCGCATGCCACGTCCGTCGAACAGCAGGAGCCGACCGATCAAGGGCTCGCCGACGCCGGTGATCAGTTTGACCACTTCGAGCGCCTGCAAGGTGCCGATCACCCCGGTCAGCGCCCCCATCACCCCGGTCAGGGCGCAGGTCGGCACGGTGCCGGCGGGGGGCGGGTCGGGGAACAGACAGCGATAGGTCGGGTTCGGCCGGCCCTCGGCGTCGGCAAGCCACGGCATCAGCGTGGTGATCGACCCGTCGAACTCCGAAACCGCCGCCGTCACCAGCGGCTTGCGCAGCCGGCAGGCGGTATCGGAGGCGAGATAGCGGGTGTCGAAATTGTCCGAGCCATCGACGACGATGTCATAGCCGGCCAGCAACGCCTCGGCATTGGCGGCGACGAGCCGCTCGGCGTGGCAGGCGACATCGACATGCGGGTTGATGCGCGCCACCGCCTCGGCCGCACTCTCGACCTTCGGCCGGCCGATATCCTCGGTGCGGTGGATGACCTGGCGCTGCAGGTTCGACAGCGACACGCTATCGTCGTCGACGAGCCCGATCAGCCCGACGCCGGCCGCCGCCAGATACTGGATCACCGGCGCGCCAAGCCCGCCGGCACCGATCACCAGCACCTTCGCCGCCTTGAGCCGGCCCTGTCCCGGCCCGCCGACACCGTTCAGCACGATATGGCGGGCGTAACGTTCCAGTTCGAGGTCGGTCAGCATACGGCGCTCCTGTCGGCGCAAGGGAAGGCGCATCGGCCCCGGTTGTCAACCCGAATGCCCGACCAAGCCCCGGTCCGGCAACAGAACACCCGCCGGATCGGGCGATGCGGCGGGTGTGATTTCAGCGGGTGGGCGGTCGCGGCCGGGCGACCTAGCAGACTTGGGTGTTTCTCACTCCAGCCCTTCGAACAACGCGGTCGACAGGTAGCGTTCGGCGAAGGAGGGGATGATGATGACGATGGACTTGCCCTTGGCCTCGGGGCGGGAGCCGACCTTGACGGCGGCGGTCAGGGCGGCGCCGGAGGAGATGCCGACCGGGATGCCCTCGATGCGGGCGAGAAGGCGGGCGTTCTCGAAGGCTTCCTCGTTGCTGACCTGGACGATTTCGTCATAGACCGAGGTGTCGAGCACGCCGGGGATGAAACCGGCGCCGATGCCCTGGATCTTGTGCGGGCCAGGGGTGCCGCCGGAGAGGATCGGCGAGGCGGCGGGCTCGACGGCGATTACCTTCAGCGACGGCTTGCGCGGCTTCAGCGTCTGGCCGACACCGGTGATGGTGCCGCCGGTGCCGATGCCGGAGACGAAATAGTCGACCTCGCCATTGGTGTCGTTCCAGATTTCCTCGGCGGTGGTGGCGCGGTGGATCGCCGGGTTGGCCGGGTTCTGGAACTGCTGCGGGATGACGGCGCCGGGGATCTCGGCGACCAGTTCCTCTGCCTTGGCGACAGCGCCCTTCATGCCCTTCGGGCCCTCGGTCAGCACCAGTTCGGCGCCGAGCAGCCGCAGCATCTTGCGCCGCTCCACCGACATGGTTTCCGGCATGGTGAGGATGAGGCGATAGCCGCGGGCGGCGGCGACGAAGGCAAGGGCGATGCCGGTATTGCCGGAGGTCGGCTCGACCAGGGTGGTGACGCCCGGCTTGATCTTGCCCTCGGCCTCGAGCGCGTCGATCATGGCGGCGCCGATGCGGTCCTTGACCGAGGCGATCGGATTGAAGAACTCAAGCTTGGCGAGGAGGTTGGCCTCGACGCCCTTGGCCTTGGCGAAACGGTCGATGCGCACCAGCGGCGTGTTGCCGATGGTGTCGACGATCGACGAGTAGATCTGGCCACGGCCGGGCTTGGCGGCTGATTGCGAATTGGATGCGTCGGTCATGGTCGCCTGCCTTCGATCGAAAAGAGTGCTGTGTTGAAACGAAACTCTAACCGCGCCGCAAGGCCAAGGTAAGCCACGCGAATCCGGCGAGAGGCGGTTCGGCGGAATTCAATTTCGTCGATGTCGAGGTAAGTGAAAAACCACACCGCGCGATGGGGTGTTTCGACCAATCGGCGGAAAGTTGTTCCAAGGCCGGGCGAGCGCGGCGTCAGCGCAGGCCGATGAGTTCGGCGGCGAGCCGGGCAGCGGCAAGGTCCTCGATGGCGGTGCCGACGGACTTGAACAGGGTGATTTCGTCGGCGTGGGTTCGCCCGGGGACGCTGCCGGCGCAGAGGCCGAACAGATCGCCGTGGATGGCGTCGCGGCCGAGGGCGCCGGAGGCGAGCGGCTGGGTGATGTCGCCGGCTTCCTTGGTGGCGCCGGCGAGGGTGTCGACAAAGACGCTGGCGCGGCGGATCGCGGTGTCGTCGGTTTCGCGCATCCCGGGGGTGAAGCCGCCGACGAGATCGAGATGGGCGCCGGGCCGCAGCCATTCGCCCCGGATGATCGGCTCGGCCGACAAGGTCGCACAGGAGATGACGTCGGCGTTGCGGGCGGCCGGCTCCAGATCGGCGGTGGCGCGGGCCGGCACGCCCTCGGCGACCAGCTCGGCGGCGAGGGTCTCGGCCTTTTCCAGCCTGCGGTTCCAGATCATCACGTCGCGGATCGGCCGCACGGCGCAATGGGCCTTGACGAGGTGCGGCGCGAGCGCGCCGGAGCCGACCATCAGCAGCGTGCCGGCATCCTTCCTCGCCAGATATCCCGCGGCCAGCGCCGAGGCGGAGGCGGTGCGCCACAGGGTCAGGACCGCGCCGTCCATCACCGCCAGGGGCGCGCCGGTGATGCCGTCGAACAGCACATAGGCGCCGACGACGCTGGGCAGCGCCCGCCCGGCATTGCCGGGAATGACGCTGACGATCTTGACGCCGAGGACGGCGCCGTCGCCGACCGACGTCGACAGGTCGCTCCAGGCCGGCATCAGCAGCAGCATGGCGTTGGGTTCGCCGGCGCGCTCGACCGGGTGATGATGGCGGACAGGTGTCACCACCGGCGTGACGAACGCGGTCCGCAAGGCTTCGATCACGGCGGGATAGGTGAAGACCTGGGCGAGATCGGCGGCGGTAACGACGCGCATGGCGGGTCTCCCAATCGGAGAAGCAGGTGGCGGGCGCCCGGACACCGGGCCGGCTCGGAGCGGCGCCGACGGCCGGCGGGATGCAGGCAAGGCCATAGCGCGATCGGCCGGCGCGGATAAGCGCGCGGCGGTCATTGCTGCCCATCGATTTCGGGGGACAGACCGGGGGCGGGATGAACGCCGCGCGATGGGCGACGACTTGCCGGAGGATTACCGGCGAGGCGTCGCGACGCTCAGGCGACGCGGCGCTGACTGCCCGGCGCCAGCAGCGCGGCGACCGGCGAGACGAGGCCGGCGGCCTTCAGCTGTTCTTGCTGCTTCTGCGCCTCGGACTGCCAGCGGCGGGCTTCATTCTCGGCGACGCGGCAGGCCTTGCGGTGGCGGCCCTGTCGCAGCCAGACGATCATGCCGCCGAACAGCAGGCCGACGAGGATCGAGGCGAAGATCACCACGAAGAGCGGGATGTCGAGGCCAAAGGCCGGGTTTTCCGGGCGGAAGGGGTCGAGCGACAACAGCACGGTGCGGCGGTTGGCAACGGCGAGGGCGACAAAGACCACCGCGAACGGCACCACCAGGAGCCACCAGAACAGACGCTTCATTTCAATTCTCCCGATTCCAGCCGTCAATGATCCGTCGCGCCCGCCGCATCGCACCCTGCATCGGGGAGGCGGCGGGATCAATCCTCGTCGTCGTCCTCGCCATGGTCGACGCCGTCGTTCAGCCGCTCGCGCATTTCCTTGCCGGTCTTGAAGAACGGCACGTTCTTCTCGGTCACGGCGACCTTCTGGCCGGTGCGCGGGTTGCGCCCGGTGCGGGCCGGGCGGTTCTTCACCGAGAAGGCGCCGAAGCCGCGCAGCTCGACCCGGTCGCCGCGCGCCATGGCGTCGGTGATCTCGTCGAGGATGGCGTTGACGATCTGTTCGACATCCCGTTGGTAAAGATGCGTATTACGCGCAGCCAGGCGTTCGACCAGTTCCGACTTGATCATTGTCCAACCCCTTGGGTGTTCTTATTGTTTCCCAGAGTATCAACGTGCCAAACGCTTATCAGACCGTCAAGGCGCGGACGCTCGGGAACGAAGCCTTCAAGGCCGATCGAACGCACTATTTCGTTGGCGAAGGATCGGGCGAGGCCCCAATCCTCGCTGGAAACCGGCCGGGGCTTCCAATCGACCACCGGCAGGCCCTTGGCGATGCCGCGTTCGGTCTCCAGCCAGGCGATGGCGACGTCCTGGCCGCCGATGGCGTCGATCAGCTTGGCGGCGAGGGCCTGGTTGCCGGTATAGACGCGGCCGTCGGCGAGCTTGCGCGCGGTTTCGAGGTCGAGCTTGCGGCGCTCGGCGACGATGCCGACGAACCAGTCGTAGCTGTCCTTGATCATGCCCTCGAGCACGGCGCGGGCTTCCGGCGACAGCGGCTTGAACGGTTGCGGCTCGGCCTTCAGCGGCGAGGATTTCACCTCCTCGTACTTGACGCCGACGGTCTCCAGCAGCTTGGAGACGTTGCCCCACTGCATGATGACGCCGATCGAGCCGGTGATGGCGCTGCGGCGGGCGACGACATGATCGGAGGCGACCGCGACCATGTAGCCGGCGGAGGCACCGAGCCCGTCGATGGTGGTGACCATCGGCTTCTTGCCGGCGAGCTTGCGCAGCTCCTCATAAAGCGTTTCGCCGCCGGTGGTGGCGCCGCCGGGCGAATCCACCTTCAGCACGACGGCCTTGACGTGATCGTTCTTGGCGATGTCGCGGATCAACTCGACGGTGCGGTCGTCGCCGGTGATGAAGCCGGAAATCTCGATCCGGGCGACATGGGCGGCGCGCTTGTTGCCGAGATCGCCGAAGCCGCCGGCCCAGGCGCCCAGCGTCACCACGACGGCGATCAGCGCGATGAATGCGATCGCCCGCCACCAGCCGAGCTTGCGCCGCATGCGACGTCGATCGATCAAAATATCCGCGTCAATGGACATCGCGCACTCCGCCTGAGGCTGCCGCATTCTGAGCAAGTGACGTAGCAGCCGCAAGCGGCGAATGGAAGCGGCGGCGGGCATCACTTGGACGCGACCGGTCGGGAAAAGACGGGTGGCGGACGTGGATGGCGCCAGCCGTTCGGCATGAGGACAAACTTGCACGGCCTTTGATGTCTGTGCGGTGATGTTGTGTTGGCATATGCAGTCTATGGTGGTGGAGGCCACAGGAACGGACATCGCGATGACCCGACAGCCCGACATCCGCTGCCGTCTACCCGGGCGCCCTGCGTCAGTTGGGACCGGATCGTCGACATGCTGATCCTGGCGCGGAAGAACGATCAGGCCGTGGGCACGCTGGTGGTGACATGAGGCGATGGATTTCGACCGGGATCGGCGCGGCGCTGCCGGCAATCGGACTGGCGGCGGCGCTCGCGGTGTTCGTTGGCGCGGCTGGATCGCCGGCGCGGGCCGATGACGGCTGCCCGATGTCGCCGGCGCGGGACAAGATCATGCGTGACGCCACTGGCCTGGCGGCGGCGGAGGCAATCGCCCGACTGGAGCTGCTGTTGCGGGCGGACCGGATCAAGACTTGCGAGGCCATTGCGATCGACCGCGCCGTGGCGCGAGCCGAGGCGTCGCTGATCGGCCTGCGGACGGCGTCCGGTGTGTTGCCGGCGCAGGCGGTGTTTCATTGTGGCCGGTTCGATCCCGCGGTCGGGAGCTGCGACGGGTTGGTCGGCGACGGGACGGCGCAGCCGCTCAGCGCCGGACTGAGCCCGTTGCCGGTGCCCGGTGATAAGGTGGTCCTCGATGTCCGGCTGTCGGATGCGAGCCTGATCGGGCTCTTTCGGACAAGCCCGGCGGACCTGCTGGACGGCAAGCCGGCGGCGGTGCTCGGCACGGCGGCGCGGGAGATCGAGGCGCGTGCCGGGACGATCGTCTTCGCGGTGTTCGAAACCAAGGGGGCATGGCGCTATCGCAAGGCCGTCTGGTATTTCTGACGGCGCTTGCCGGCCTGCCGCCCGATCCGTGGCGCTGCCGGCGATCGACCTGCTGCCCTGTGGATTTTCGCCCTTGCACAGCCCCCGCGCGCGTCAAGCTCCGTCCGTCGACCGCCCGCCGTGGCGGCGGCGCGATGCGTGGCTGGCGCTCATGCGCTTCTGCCTGGGGTTCGAACTCGTCTTCTTTCCGCTCTATTTCGGCATCGGCGCGCTGACCGCCGCGAGCGGGCGGGCGCGGGGGTTCTATTTCGACTGGGAACTGGCGATCCCGCGCGTCGACTGGATGGTGGTGCCGTATCTGCTGGTGATCCCGGCGTTCCTGCTGCCGATCCTGCATCTCGACGCGCGCCGCATCGATGCGCTGGGGCGGCAGGCGATCGTCGCGGTGCTGGTCGCGGCGGTGGTTTTCGTGCTGTTGCCGGGTCGGATAGGTTATGGGCCGCAGCCGGCGGAGGGGCTTTTCGCGCCGCTCTTGGGGTTTGTCGCGATGGTGGATACGCCGCACAATACCCTGCCGTCGCTGCATGTCGTCTGCGCGGTGCTGATCTACCGCGCCTGCGGCGAGGCGGCGGGACGGGCGGTCGCGCTCGGTTACTGGGCGTGGCTGGGGCTGACGGTGGCCTCGACGGTGCTGGTACACCAGCACCACCTCGCCGATGTGGCGAGCGCAATCGCGCTTGCCGCGGTGATCCGCCGCCTGCTGCCGATCCCGAAGGCGGTTGCGGTCGACGATGGCGTCAGGCCCGGCGCGGGCGGCGCATGAACCAGCCGCCGGCAAAGCCGAGGATGAGGCCGATGACGCCGCCGCCGAGGCCGAACCAGATCAGGCTCTTCTCGATGGCGGCGACGACCGGATTGTCGAGGAAATTGACGCCGGTATGGATGCCCAGCAGCTTCCAGTCGGTGCCATCCTTGATCGACACCGCCGTCCAGCGGCCGTTGAGATCGAACACGCGGCCATCGGCCATTTCATAGCGCTCGCGGGTGGAGCCACGGGTGAGCGCGAAGGTGCCGGTGTGGATCGCCGACAGTTCGTCGGCCTCGGCGGCGAGGGTCATCGACTTCAACCGGAGGAAATCGCGGGAATAGAGCCCCTCGAACCAGGTCTTGAGTTTGGCGAAATCGGTGAAGCTGTCCTGGGTGATGGTCGTGGCGGCGAAGGGCTTGGCCAGCAACCGCTCGGCGGCGACGTAGTCGCGCTTGTTCAAGGCCTCGGTCGCCTCGGCCTTCAGCTTGCGCAGGGCCTCGTGGTCGGCGGCGGTGCCGGCGGACTGGGCCGAGGCGGCGCCGGCGAGAGCGAGGACGAGGGCGAGGGCGAGGGCGAGGGCGAGGAGCGGGCGTTGCATCGGACGGGCCTTGCGGGTTCGAGGGGTCAGGCGGGATCGTTGGCGGGCTTGGGCAAGGGCGAGGGACCGGGACCGGGCGGGGCGGGACGGGCGCCGAGCCAGAGCCGGCCCCAGACCCGCCAGAAGGACGGCGAGGCATCGCCGGGGCGGACGCGGCGGGGCAGATGGATCCACGGTATCGCCGGTTCGCGGTGATGGGCAAGATGCAGATTGTAGTTGAGGAACAGCGCTTGCGTCGGGCGCCAGAACCGGAGGTTCCAGGCGCCTTCGATGACGTCGCGCGGACTGCCGGCATGGTCGGCATATTGCACCGACGACCAGTTGATGCCGAAGGCCCACCAGCAGACGATCCAGCCGAGAAGATCGAGATCGAGCAGCGTCACCAGCGCCATCTGCACGGCGAGGGTGAAGAGCCCCTGCGGCCAGACGGTTGCGACCGGCGCGGCGGCGATATCGGCGACGAAGGGCTCAAATCCCCACCATCTGGCCGGGCCATGGCGAAACCAGCGGGCGCGGAACGACCACGGCCAGACGAGATAGAGCGCCATGGCGACCGGGATGATCGACCAGTAGAAGCCGGTGAGCAGGCAATAGATCCAGTAGGTCTTCAGCGCCCAGGACTGGTGCGGCAGATAATAGTCGTAAAGCTCGAGATCGGTGCGGTTGCGGCGATGATGGCCGAGGTGGCTGATGCGCTGCACGGCGAAGATGGTGGGGAAGAAGGCGGCAAACACCATGCCGGCGGCATCGTTGAGGCGGCGATCGGGGTGAAACGTGCCGTGGACGGCCTCGTGATGCAGCGAGAAGATCGTGTTGTTGGAGAAGGCGAAGACGAGGGCGCCGATCGCCAGCGTCCACCAGGCGCTGCCATGGGCCGCCAGCCACAGGGCGGCGAGCGACACGGCGATCGCCGCCGCCGCGATGGCCAGATTGGCGCGGACGGGGATCGGGAACGTGTCGGGCGTTGCGGTGGCGGTCATCTGGCGGGCGCCTCGGCGCGGCTGGCGGGGCGGGGCCAGCGGTCGAACGGGCCGAGGCGGCGGCCGGCCGGCAGCAGGGCGCCGGGGCTCAACACCGCGCCGGGGCCGATGCCGGCGCCGCCGCCGACGATCGCCTCGGCGCCCACCTCCGGCGCGGCGACGGTGACGACGAAGCGGCCGTCGGCGTCGCGGGCGACCATGTGGCCGGCCAGCGCCGAGCCGAAGCCGAGGATGGCGCCGGGGCCGACGGTCACCAGCCAGCGGTCGGTGACGATGACGCCGGGGCCGACGAAGGCGCGGGCGCTGATGCCGCCACCCCACAGGGCGATCCAGGCGGGATAGAGCGCCGGAAAGAGGCGCAACAGTTCCTCCAGCATCGGCAGGCGGTTGAACGGCATTTGCAGCTGGGTCAGCAGCCACCAGACCCGATAGGCCGGCATCGACTGGCGCAATTGCCCGACCGGGCGGCCGAAGCCGAGGATCAGGGCGCGGGCGGCGAGGGGCGGCAGGAGGTAGAGCCAGGCGGCGAACAGGCCGAGGCGGGCGGCGGCGGTGTCGGCAAGGCCAAGCGCCAGCGTCAGTCCGGCGGCGAGGAGCGCAAACGGCAGCAGGTTGCCGAGCTGGGAAAAGCCGCTTGGCGGTTCAAGACGCGGGGCAGGGGCGTCGGCGCGATCAGGGTCGGTCATAGCCGGCCATCCGCTCGCCGAGAGTGGCGAATTCCGCCGTGGCGTCGAAGACGCCGAAGGTCAGCGGCATGATCCGGCGGTTGAACAGGCTCGCCTGAAACGCCTTGTCGTCACGCAGCGCCAGCACGGCGCGGATCAGCTCTTCCTCGCGGTCGCCGAGTTCGGGCATTTCGCGCACCAGCTGGCGGATGACCTTGACGCCGGAGCCGCCGCGCGTCGGCCGGGTGATGCCGGCGAGCATCGCCTGAAACGCCCTGGCGTTGAGCGCCCGCGTCAGCCGGGAGCCGCTGCCGATGCAGCGCTCGATCAGGATGGCGTCGAGGTGCAGGTGGCGGGATTCGTCCTTCATGTGCTCGGTATGGACGAGGCAGAAGGCGGGGTCGAGTGGGCCGAGGGTCTCGGTCTGCGGCCGGCGCACCATGTCGCGGGCCAGCGCCTGGGAGGATTCCTCCATCGCCATCAGGTACCAGAGCGAAAACGCCAGCCGGCCGGCGACGCGGGCGGCGAGCGCGAACATTGCCCGGGTCCAGACCGGCAGCTGCGAGAACAGCCGATCCTCGCCCGGCGGATAGAGATCGGGCCGGCAGGCGCGGTTGAGGGCGGCGAAACCGGCGTGATGGCGGCGTTCCTCCTCGATCATGGTGGCGAGCGCCCGGAGGAGTTCGGCATCGGCGGCGACGTCGGGCCGGCGCATCAGCGGCGTCAGCAGCTGCTCGACCAGATCGGACTCCAGCATCATGATGTATTCGTTGATGCGCAGCGCGAAGAGCTGGTTGTAGCGCAGCCGGTGTTCGAAATGCAGCGAGGCGTAGGCCGGGGTGTAATAGAGCTGGGTGTAGTCCTCCGGTATCCAGGGGCGACGCGGATCGATGGCGAGGTCGAGATCGGCGCGCGTCCGGTTGGCCGGGTCGGCGGCGAGGCGGTTGATCATCTCGGGGGTGAGCCAGCGCCGCGTCATTGTCTTGGTCGGGGGTTGTGGTCGGGGGTTCGGGCCGAGATCTGGTCCGGTTGTGCCGAGGCGATCGGCCGCAGGCCGCCATGGCCGTGGCGCAGCCAGGAGGCGGCGATATAGCCGAGCGTCGGCAGCGTCAATGTCGCCAGCAGAATGCCGCCGCCGACCAGCGCCGCCTTCGTCACCGAGGGTTCGCCGAGCAGGACGGCTTCCGCCAGCCGCAGCCCGCCGCCGTGGATGACGCCGAACAGGCCGAAGAACCAGACGACATAGTCGCCGGCGACGGCCCAGCAGCCGGCGCCGTCGGCGTGGGGCTGATTGTAGACGTGCAGCACGCCGGCCCGCAACGCCAGTGCATCGTAGATCCAGTTGAC
>JAEULV010000073.1 GCA_016793065.1 Hyphomicrobiaceae bacterium | reverse complement strand
CCCTTCATCGACTTCAGCTTGGCGAAGATCTTGTCGGCGTCGAGCTCGTCGCCCTTTTCCAGGCGGCGCTGGGCTTCTTCCAGGGCGCGCTGCGAGGTGGTCTCGGCCACCGAGATCAGGGTCGAGGCGCCCGGATCGTCGGCGTCGCGACGCGGCGCGTTCTTCGAGGCCTTCTCGACCTCGAGGTCGAGCTCCAGCTGCGAGCACAGGCCGAGCGTCACCGGGTCCATCGGCGACAGGGTCGCGGAGTTCCAGTGGGTGCGTTCCTTGATCTGCTGGATCGTCGTCTTGGTGGTGCCGACGAGGCGGATGATCTGGGCGTCCTTCAGCTCGGGATGGTTGCGCACCAGCCAGAGGATGGCGTTCGGACGATCCTGACGTCGCGACACCGGGGTGTAGCGCGGGCCACGGGTCTTCTTTTCCGGCACCTTCACCTTGGCGGCGGCGAGCTTGAGCTTGTGGGTCGGCTCGCGCTGGCCCCGCTCGATTTCCTCGCGGGTCAGCTGGCCGGTCATCACCGGATCAAGCCCCTTGATGCCCTGCGCGGCCTCCCCATCGGCGATCGCCTTCACCTCAAGCGGATGCAGGCGGCAAAACTGCGCGATCTGCTCGAAGCTCAGGGCGGTATTCTCGACCAACCAGACGGCGGTGGCCTTGGGCATCAACAGCCCGTTCGCGGTAGACATGGATCAGACCCCTTCGGGATAAACCCTTCTCGTCGCGCCCCCCGGCGGTCAGGCCGGAAAACGCTGGAAGAGAACACTCAATGACGGAGAGTTGGCGGAAATATATGCGTTTTCCGCACGACTTGCAAAGGGGGGCGGCAAAATTGCTCACAGGCTGGCGATTTCGACCGGGGGCAGTCCCTCGGGCTTGCCCGACCACTTGCATAAGTCGTTGATCACGCACCGTTCGCACTCGGGTTTGGCCGCCTTGCAGACATAGCGGCCGAGCAGGATCAGCCAGTGGTGGGCGTGGAGCTTGAACGCCGGCGAGATCACCTGGTGCAACACCGCTTCCACTTCGTCGGGGTTCTTGCCGGGCGCCAGGCCGATGCGATTTGCCACCCGGAAGATGTGGGTGTCGACGGCGATCACCGGCACGCCGAAGGCGGCGTTGAGCACGACATTGGCGGTCTTGCGGCCGACGCCGGCAAGGCGCGTCAGGGCGGCGTGGTCGTTCGGCACCTCGCCGGCATGGTCGCGCACCAGCTGCTCGCACAGCAGGATGACGTTCTTCGCCTTGTTGCGATAAAGCCCGATGGTCTTGATCAGGTCGCGCACCCGATCCTCGCCGAGCGCCAGCATCTTTTGCGGGGTATCGGCGAGGCGGAACAGTTCGGCGGTGGCCTTGTTGACGCCGACGTCGGTCGCCTGGGCGGAGAGCACCACCGCCACCAGCAGGGTGAAGGCGTTGACGTGGTCGAGCTCGCCCTTCGGTTCCGGGTTTTGCGCCTGCAGCCGGGCAAACATCGCCTCGACCTCGCGCGGGGTATAGGCCGGCTCGTCCGGGGCATCGGCACGGGCCTCGACGTGGCTCTTGCGCGCCGAGGGCCGCTTGCGCGCGGCGGCGAGATCGGGGTCTAGGGCGACGCCGGGCACGGCCGGAGCGGCGGCGCCGACGGCCTTCGCCGGCTTGCGGCGGGTCGCGGGCTTTGGGTCACCCAGGGAAGAAATCGTCCGCCTTGCCATTGTCCGACCCGTTGCCTTTTTCAAACTCGCGCTAAGTCTAACGCGCATGCAGAACGACGACGACCCGTTTCATCACGATATCCCGTTCTTCCGGGCGCGGCTTTCGCCGCACCGGTCGCTCGGGCGCGGCGGCCTCGTGGTGACGATGGTGCTGGTCGGCGCGGTGTCGTTTGCCGCCGGGTTGCTGTTCTGGTCGATCGGCGCCTGGCCGGTCGCGGGGTTTCTCGGGCTCGACGTGGCGTTGATCTATCTGGCGTTTCGGCTCAACGCCCGGGCGGCCCGGGTCATCGAGGAGGTCTCGGTGTCGGCGACCGAAATCCACATCAGCCGCACCGCCGCCAATGGACGGTCGCAGAGCTGGCGGGTCAATCCGTTCTTTGCCCGGGTGCTGGCGGAGCGCGACGAGGAGCGGGGCATCGAGCGGCTGACGCTGTCGACGCGCGAGGTGTCGGTCGATCTCGGAACGTTCCTGCCGCCGGCGGAACGGACCCGATTCGGGCGGGCGCTGTCGGCGGCGGTGGCGCAGGCCCGGCGCGGCGGGGTCACCGCGACCGAGGCCTGAGCGCGGCGGTTGGGCGGCAAGGGTGGGCGATCGACGATCGCCGATGCGAAATCGGGTGTCGCGATTTTCGGCAAGGGCCTACAGTCGGCGCACCATCCCAAAGCCGGAGCCGCCGATCATGTTCGCGTCGCAGACCTCGCCGTTGCAGCCTGTCCTCGATCTCGCCGATGGCGAGGGTGCCGGCGACTACGGGCTGGTGCAGGCGGCGATTTCGTTCATCGCCGATGGCTGGCGCGAACAGCCGTCGATCGAGGCCATCGCCGGCCATGTCGGCGTCACGCCGGCGCAATTGCAGCGGCTGTTCCAGCGCTGGGCCGGGCTGACGCCGAAGGCGTTCCTGCAGGCGATCACCCTCGATCACGCCAAGCGGCTGCTGGCGCAGTCGGCCAGCGTGCTCGACACGGCGCTGGAGGTGGGGCTGTCCGGACCGGGGCGGCTGCACGACCTGTTCGTCACCCACGAGGCGATGACGCCGGGGGCCTACAAGCAGCGCGGCGCCGGGCTGACGATGCGCTATGGCTACCATGCCTCGCCGTTCGGCAAGGCGTTGATCGTCGTCACCGACCAGGGTCTCGCCGGGCTCGGGTTCGCCGAGGACTGCGGCGAGGCGGCGGCGTTGGCCGACATGGTCGGGCGCTGGCCGGCGGCCGACTACGTCCACGACCAGGCGGCGACCGAGCCCTATGGCGCGCGCATCTTCGATCCCGGCGCCTGGGGGGCGGAGCGGCCGTTGAAGGTGTTCCTGATCGGCACGGATTTCGAGGTGCGGGTGTGGCAGGGGTTGCTGCGCATCCCGATGGGGCGGGCGACGACCTATTCCGATCTCGCCGCGCATATCGGCAAGCCGAAGGCATCGCGGGCCGTCGGCGCCGCCGTCGGGCGCAATCCGATCTCGTTCGTCGTCCCCTGCCACCGGGTGATCGGCCGCTCCGGCGATCTCACCGGCTATCACTGGGGTCTGACGCGCAAGCGGGCGATGCTGGGCTGGGAGGCCGGGCAGAGCGGCGCGTTGTGACGCTCCTCCCGTGACGCCCCTCACTCGCGCGCGCTGCTCATCGTCCTAGTCGAAGACCACGCCCTTCTTCAGGATGAAGCAGCCGTAGGGGCGGGCCTCGGAGGTCTGGACGACGCCGAAGCCGCGCCGGGCTGCGGCATAGAAGGCGAGCCGCTCGATCGATCCCATGGCGACGTCGCGCCCCTCGGCGGCATCGGCGACGGCCTTCAGATCGGCATGAACCGGCAGCACGGTTGCCGGTTCGCCGGTCACTTCCATCCGCAGGATCGGCGTCTCGACGAAGCCGTCGAGCGGCAGCAGCGTCAGGATGGCGCGGGCGGCCTCGGTGGTGTCGACGCCGTCAAGGGTGATCAGCCGGCCGGTGAGCGTGGCCTTGGCGGTCGCCAGCGCCGGATAATTGCGGTCGACCAGCACCAGTTCGTCACCGTGGCCCATGGCGGCGATCAGCCAGAGGAGATCGGGGTTGAGGATCGGCGCGATGCCCTTCAGCATGGGGAACTCCGGTTTCGGCGCGCGGGCGCCGGTCTCACTGGCCGTCGCGGCAGGCGGCGTCGATTTCGGCGGCGGTCGGCAGGCTCGGCTGGGCGCCGGGCTTGAGGCAGGCAAGCGAGCCGGCGATGGCGGCGCGGCGCAGGGCGGTTTCGAAGGCGAGGCCGGCATCGAGGCCGGCAGCGAGCACGCCGGCGAAGGTGTCGCCGGCGGCGGTGGTGTCGACCGGGGTGATCGCCAGCGCGTCGGCGCGCGCCGTTTGCCCGTCGGCGAAGGCGGCGATGGCGCCACGGGGGCCGAGGGTGGCGACGACGCCGATGCCGAGCCGGGCGGCGAGCGCCACCAGCAGGGCCGTCTCGTCCGGCGCGGCGATACCGAGGCTCGCGGCGAGGTCGGCCGCCTCGGTCTCGTTGACGAGGACGAGATTGACACCGGCAAACGCCGCGGCCGGCAGCAGGGTAAACGGCGCCAGGCTGAGGATGACGCGGGCGCCGGCGGCCTTCGCCATCGCCGCCGCCTTCAGGGTTTCGACCGGGTCGACCTCCATCTGCAGCAACAGGCAATCGGCCGGGGCGAGGGCGATGCCGGCGAGCTGGCTTGCGCTGGCGTGGCGATTGGCGCCGCCGGCGAGGGCGATGACGTTTTCGCCACGGGCATCGACGGTGATGGCGGCAAGCCCGGTCGGGGCAGCGACGGTGGCGACGCCGGCAAGGTCGACATCGGCGGCGCGCAGGGCGGCAAGGGCGGTTTCGGCGAAGATGTCGGCGCCGACCGCGCCGATCATGCGGACGGCGGCACCGGCGCGGGCGGCGGCGAGCGCCTGATTGGCCCCCTTGCCGCCGGCAACGAGCAGATAGTCGTCGCCGGCAACGGTCTCGCCGGGCTTTGGGAGGCGGGCGACGCGGGTCACCAGGTCGACGTTGATCGAGCCGAAGACGGTGATCACGGCCTGGCCCCGCGAGGTGTCGGCATCAGGCCGATTGCGCCTTGCTGCACTGGAATGTCCTCCCGTCTTGGCGCATTTCGGCGGTGGAAACGACCGTTGCCTTGGTTGCGCCGTGTTTTCAGCCAATATGCGGCGGGCCGCGACGGTCGGCAATCGCTGTTGAAGCATGGGCGGCAAACGGCGCGGGCAGCCGGCTTTGGGGCCGTTTTCGGTTCGTTAAGGTTGCCAAGGCATGAATAGGGCATCGCGCGCCTCAGGATCGAGGCGATCGGAGGGTGACTATGTTTCGCGTTTCCGCCCTGAAGGGGCTGGCCGTTGCCGGCCTGCTGGCGTTGCTGGCCGCCTGCTCCACCACCGGTGAACAAAAGCACTTGCGACCGATCCCGCCGGAACTGCTGGCGGAAATGGCGCGCAAGGGCATGAAGCCGAACTCGCCGATGTTCGTGCGCATCTACAAGCAGGAGAGCGAGCTGGAGCTGTGGAAGCCGAAGGCCGACGGCACCTATGCCCTGC
>JAEULV010000062.1 GCA_016793065.1 Hyphomicrobiaceae bacterium | reverse complement strand
CTCGATCTGCCGGAAATGGCCGCCGATACCCGCCTGCCGATCACCGTCGTCGCCAAGAAGCGCGGCGGCGAGGACGACTGAGCCGCTTTCACCCAGCGCCGGCCGGGTCGGCGCCAACCGGGACAACCGCCATGACCGTTCGCCCCTCGCCGCTGATCATCGAAGGCGCCGAAGCCATCAACCTGCTGAAGGCCTGCGCGGCGGAAGTCGCCGCCGGCCGGCTCATCCCCTATCTCGGCACCGGCGTCGCCGACCTGTCGGCACCATCGGTGCCGACGACGCCGGAAAAGCTCGCCGCCTTCCTCAATTCCAAGGTCGCGGTTCCGGCCCGCGTCCGCACCAACCTGTGGGGCGCCGCCCAGTTCATCGACAGCCGCAAGCACCGCAAGACCCTGGTCGCGCTGATGAGCGAGGCCTTCGCCGCGCCGGTCAAGCCGAACCTCGTGCATGAGTGGCTGGCCCGCCTGCCGGCGCCGGTGATCGTGTCGAGCTGGTATGACGGCGCCATGGCGGCGGCGTTGCAGGCCGCCGGCCGCACCGATTTCGTCGAGGTGCAGGGCAGCACCCGCGCCGAGGTCGGCGAGGCGCGCTGGTTCCGCTTCTACGATGCCGCCGGTGCCGAAACCACCGCCGCCGCCGCCGATGCCGCCACCACCGTGCTCTACAGCCCCCATGGCTCGATCACCCCGGCGCGCAATTTCCTCGTCGCCGACAGCGATTATGTCGAGGTGCTGACCGAGATCGACATCCAGTCGCCGATCCCCGACGTGATCAAGGAGCGCCGCTCGGCCCGTGGCTTCTTCTTCCTTGGCTGCCGGTTCCACGACCAGATGCTGCGCACCTATGCCCGCCAGATCGCCAAGCGCTCGGTCGGTCGCCACGTCGTCGTCGGCGACCCGGCGGGCTACACCCGGAACGAACTGAAGTTCTTCGCCGAATACGGCGTCGCCGTGGTGGCGATGCCGCTGGAATCCGCGATGGAGATCGTCACCCGGCTGGCCTGATCCCGGAAGGCCGGCCGATCGACGGCCCTCTCTCCACTCGCGAATCGAGGCCCGCGCCGTCTGTCCCCGGCGCGGGCCTCTTTATGCTCGCGGCCTTGCGCCCGCCGGCACGCGCATCCGGCGCCGGGAAATGCAAACGGCCCGGAGGGGGACGCCGCCGGGCCGTCAACGATCGCCGGGCGCGATCGATCGATGCTGTCGCGATCAGAACTTCTTCAACTCGATCCCGTGCTTCTTCAGCGCATAGCCGATCTGGCGCGGGGTGAGGTCGAGGATGCGTGCCGCCTTGGCCTGCACCCAGCCGGCGGTTTCCATCGCCGCCAGCAGCCGGTCCCGTTCCGATTGCTGGCTGCCGGACGACAGGCAGCCGCCGGGCGGCGGACACATCCGCACCGCCTCGCCATCGGCCCCCACCGCGCCGCAGCCGCAGACATGCCCGCCCGGGCTCGCCGCGGCGGCCGGCGCCGCGACCGGAGCCGGAGCGATTGCCGCGACCGGCGGCGGTTCCGCCAGCGCCACCGGCGCATGCGGCGCCTCGGGCGCCCGCGCCGCCGGCAGCGGGCGAATGCCGCCGATCGGCTTCGACACCGGCGGCAGCGTCTTGGAGATCTGCACCGGCTCGCCATGCGGCTTGCCGCGCCACAGCGTCGACGACAGGCAGCCGTCGGTGCGGCAGGAGAAGTCGTGTGCGGTGATCTCCGGCCCGTGCGCCAGCGTCGCGGTGCGGCGGATGCAGTTTTCCAGCTCGCGGACATTGCCGGGGAAGCCGCAGACCTTCAGCACGTCCAGCGCCTGCGGCGTCAGCTTCAGGTCGACGCCGTTCTCGGCATTGAAACGGCGCATGAATTCCCGCGCCAGCAGCGGAATGTCGCTCGGCCGGTCGCGCAGCGCCGGCAGCATGATCGGCACCACGTTGATGCGATAGTAGAGGTCGGCGCGGAACTCGCCCTTGGCGACCGCCTCTTCCAGGTCCTTGTTGGTGGCGGTGACGATGCGGACATTGACCTTCAGCGTCTTGTTGCCGCCGACCCGCTCGAACTCGCCTTCCTGCAGCACCCGCAGCAGCTTCGACTGGAACGCCTGCGAGATCTCGCCGATCTCGTCGAGGAACAGCGTCCCGCCGTCGGCCATCTCGAACCGGCCCTTGCGGAAATTCAGCGCCCCGGTGAACGCGCCCTTTTCGTGGCCGAACAGCTCGCTTTCCAGCACGCTTTCCGGCAGCGCGGCACAGTTCAGCTTGATGAACGGCCCCGACTTGCGCGGCGACAGCTCGTGAATGGCGCGGGCGAACAGTTCTTTGCCGGTGCCGCTCTCGCCGCGCAGCAGCACGGTCGAATGGGTTTTGGCGACGATCGCCACCTTGTCCAGCACATTGGCCATCGCCGAGCTCTCGCCGACGATGCCGCTGACCTTCAGCCGCTTCGCCGGCGCCCGCGTCTCGTCCAGCTGCTTCATCAGCCGCGCCTGCTCGGCCATCAACCGCTCGCGGTCGCGCGCCACCACCGTGTGCAGCCGCACGGTCTGGCCGACCAGATTGGCGATCATCGCCAGGAAGCGCACATCCTCGTCGAGCCGGAACGCCATGCGCCCGTCCCACACCCGGTCGATGGTCAGGGTGCCGATCACCTTGTCGCCGTCTTTGATCGGCACGCCGAGGAACGACACCTTCATCCCTTCCGGATAGTCGGCGAAGATGTCGGAGCCGCGAAACAGCGGCTCGACCGCGATGTCCTGGATCACCACCGGCATGGCGGTCGCCACCACTTCGCCGATGATCCGTTCCGGGATCTCGAGAAAGAACTTCTTGGCCGCCGCTTCCGACCAACCCGGCCCGGCCACCATGTCCGGATTGCCTTCGTCGTCGATCAGCGTGATCAGTCCATGGCGCATGTCGAGAAACGACGACAGCACCACCATGACGCTGTCGAGAGTCCGGTCGAGTTTCTGCGGCTTAGACAGGATCTTGGAAATCTCGTAAACGCCGAGCAGGGCAACGTCGGCGGCCATCGATGCCGTGGTCATCGGTACGCTACGGGTCGGCTTGGGCATCATGTTCATGATCAGTCCCCCGGTGCGCAGAAAACAGGCTTGTCCCCGGCCTGCCTCTCGCCATGTCGGGATATCCGCAATCGACGTGCCATTTCTGCCAATTAGGGATTTTTCCGCAGCCCCTGCGGCATCCCGCTGCAAACTTTGTTAGACGGGTTCAAATCTCCACGTAGTACTCCGAAGCATTCGCCGCCCAGCTGCGAACCGATCGCGGCTTTCTTGTCTGTTTGGTTAACCTACTGATTTTCATGAGCCTATTTTTAGTGCGTCGCCAGACGCGAATCAGGCAACGCCGAGAGCTGTTCGGCTCGTTCCATCGGTATGGATTGCCCGGACAATGAATGTATACAATCATGCCTACAGTAATTGTCCGCTCTGTTTGGCAACGATACCGGGTTCGGCGGGCATGTGTCTTCTGCGGTCCTCCGCCTGATTCGCGGCTTTCGTTTCCGCATCCCGGCCAGCCGCAAGTCGGGTATCGCACGCCGGTTCGTGGTGCCGGGCGCCAGGCTGTTTCCCGCCCCCGGCAATCTTGACTTGCCGGGGCAAACGTTTGTTGAGTGCGGCTATGTCGATGCCTGATGCCTTGTCCGATTGCCTCGTCCTCAATACCGTCGCGGCGGCGCGGCTGTTGTTGCGACGATATGACGCCGAGTTGAAGCCGTGCGGTGTCACTGTCCAGCAGTTTTCGCTCCTCGCCGCGATCCGGTATTTCCCGGGGGAGCCGGCAACGGCGCTGGCGCAACGGGTTTTTCTCGATCGCACCAGCCTGATCCGCAACCTCGATCTGCTTGAGCGCAAGGGCTTGGTACGGCGGCCGCAGGAAAGCGGCGGCAATGCGCGGCTTTGCGAACTGACCGAAGCGGGGAGCCGCGTCCTCGATCTGTTGTTGCCAAAGTGGCAATCCGCCCGCAGCCTGCTGATGCAAGACATCTCCGAGGCCGATGCGACGACCTATCTCAGGGTTGCCCGGCGACTGTCGGCCCGGTGATTGTTTGCAGTCGCGGTTGAAACTCTGACCTTATGTGTATATGCACGGTGCCATTCACATAAGGAGCAGCCATGCGTGAACCTATTGTTGTTACCGGGCTCGGCGCGATCACGCCGCTCGGCTCTGGTGTTGCAACCAGCTGGAGGCGGCTGCTGGCCGGTCAAAGCGGCATTGTGACCAACAGTCGCTTCGATACCGATGGCTGGAAGTGCCGGATCGCCGGTCTTGTTCCGTCGCTCGCCAGCGATCCGGAAGGGTTCGACCCCGAGGCGGCCATGGATGCGCGCGAACTGCGCCGCAACGATCTCTTCATTCAATATGCCATGGCTGCGGCGTGCGAGGCCCTCGATCAGGCTGGCTGGCATCCGGAGAATCCAGATGATCGTCTGCGGACTGCCACGGTAATCGGCACCGGCGTCGGCGGTGTTCCCGCCATCACGGCCGCCAGCGAGGTGGTCCGCACGTCCGGCGCCAAGCGTCTCTCGCCCTTCGTCGTTCCGTCCTTCCTGCCGAACCTCGCGGCCGGGCAGATCGCCATCCGCTTCGGCTTTCACGGGCCGGCCGGATCGCCGACCACCGCTTGTGCGGCCTCGGCCCAAGCCATTGGCGATGCCATGCGCCTCATCCGGTCAGGCGAAGCCGACATCGCCCTGTGCGGCGGTGCCGAAGGCTGCGTCGATCCGGTGGCCATCGGCGGCTTCACCGCCGCCAAGGCGCTTTCCTTCAACTTCAACGAACAGCCGCAACGAGCCTCTCGCCCCTTTGACGTTGACCATGACGGCTTCGTCCTGGCCGAGGGCGCGGCAATGCTTGTGATCGAACGCCTGGGCCACGCCGAACGACGGGGGGCAACTCCGCTCGCGGTTCTGTCGGGCTATGGCACCACCACCGACGCCCACCACGTTACGGCAGGCTGGCCCGATGGTCGCGAGGCAGCGCGCGCCATGGAGATCGCGCTGGCGATGGCGGGCATCGACGCGGGACAGGTCGGCTACATCAACGCCCATGCCACCTCGACCCCGGTCGGTGACGCGGCGGAGTTGGCCGCGCTCGAGCGACTGTTCGGTTCCCATGGCGGCGGCGTGCCGGTTGGCTCGACCAAATCCGCGACCGGGCACATGCTCGGCGCGGCCGGCGCGATCGAGGCGGTGTTTTCGGTGCTCGCCCTCCGCGATCAGATCCTGCCGCCAAGCCTCAATCTCGACAGGCCGATGCCGGAGGCCGAAGGCTTCGATCTGCTGTCGGCCGGCGCGCGGCCGGCCGCGGTCGACCACGCCCTGTCGAATGCTTTCGGCTTCGGCGGCGTCAATGCCGCGCTGGTCTTCAGCCGGTTGCGATGAACGACAGGCCAAGATCTCCGCTGTCGCGAGATGACGCGGCAGCGGAGTGCAAATTGTCTTGTGATTGAGTTTCCGCCTGCGTGTCGTCCAGGATGGCAGCTTGACGGCCAAAGCCGCCAGTCCCTGCCCGCTGCCCGAATTTTCATACACAATCTCATAAATCCGATTCTTCAGGCACCGGCATTCGACACCGCAAGGCGACGAGAGACGGGGCCGCTTGCCACGATATCGCATGACGGCGGGCGCGGCCCTGTCGGAACAACCATGGCCCGTCCAGCCGCGACGACCGGTCGATCTGACGACGATTCGGACCGGCGACCGGAATAAATTGACGAAGCCTCCGGTGCCTTTTGCATCTCGGCCGAATTTGCGCGGTCGGGCAATTCATCGAACTCGTCTCGACGCCGGATGCAGCGGCAAGCCGGGTGTCTGCCGCACCTGTTACCGGCCAGACTACAGCGTCTGACGTAGGCAAATCTGCCTGAAACGATCAAATCCGCGATCCGCCGACGCGGTCAAGGCCCCTCGGTGGGTACGATGGCACAGCATAAAAGTTGTACATAAAAAGATAACAACCATTGACTTGACGCATCGGGAGTGACCAGATATGACTGACACCCATAGATAGGTTCTGCATCGCAACATATCCTTTGCGTGTATCGGATTGGTTGCGTCGCGGTTCTCGCGGCTTGCCTCCTGATCCGCGTCAGGATGCGGACACTGCTGCCGATTCGACGGATTGCCATGCTCAATGCCCTCGGTCTGGCGGGGGCAGGCCAGGAAGCGCTAGCGGCGGTTTCCGGTCGCCATACCCCAGGGAGGAGGTTTGCGTGACGGTCCATGACTTGCCCATGACCTTGGCCAGCGTCCGGCGCGGCGAGGTGTTTGTTTGCCGCCCGGTCGCGACGAGCCCGGCAGCGTTGCTGCCGCATCGCGGAGCGATGCTGCTTGTCGATGCGATCGAAGGTGTCGACGAGGATTGCCTTGCGCTTCGGGCCACACGCCGCATAGCGGCGGACGATCCGGTGTTCGCCGGGCACTTTCCCGGTGCGCCGGTCTATCCCGGCGTGCTCCTGGTCGAGGCAATCGCCCAGGCCGGCGCCTGTCTGGTCCGGCTCAATGCCTTTGGCGACCACCCGTCGCCGCCGCCGGCGCGCATCCGCGCGCTGAAGATCCTGCACGCCGAATTCACGGCGGAGGTTCATCCCGGCGATCAACTTGTCGTCGAGGTGTTTCTCGCAGCCCCTGCCGCCCTCGTCGCGACCGTCGGCGGGCGCATCCGCGTGCGCGACAAGATTTGTGCAACAGCCGTGGTGACGATCCATGTCGACCGTGCTTGACGACGAAATCGTGATCTCCGGAATGGCGATCAACACACCGATCGGCGACACGCTGCCGGTGTTTCTGGACAGTCTCTACGCCGGCCGCTCGGCGCTTGGTCGATGGCATTCGCTCGATGTTTCGAACTGCTACTCCAAGGTTGGCGCCGATCTCGGCGACTATGATACCGAGGCTCGGGTCGAGGCGTTGCGCACGGTCTTGCCGGCTGATGTCTGGCGGCGTCTCGTCAAGCTGCATGTGTCTCTGCCCTGGTCGACGCGCATCACCACGCTGCTGGCCGTCGATGCCTTCCTCGACGCCGGGCTCTTTGGTTGCGGGCTTGATCCGAAGCGGATCGCTGTGGTCGTTGCCGGCCATGACATCGGGGTCAAATACGATTACGACAATCGCACCCGCTACGATCAGCGCCCGGATCACATCGATCCGCTCTATGGCCTGCAGGCCCTCGACACCGATCATCCTGCCTCCGTGACCCAGGTGCTGGGATCGCTCGGGCCGGCCTATCTGATCGGCGGCGCCTGCGCCAGCGGCAACCTTGCCGTCCGTGCCGGCATCGACGAACTCCGGCTCGACCGGGCAGATGCGGTCATGGTCGTCGGCCCGGTGCTGGAATGGTCGCCCTTGCTGCTGCACGGCATGGCACTCCTCGGGGCAATCACCTTCAAGAATTTTCTGGATCGTCCGGAAGCCGCCAGCCGCCCCTACGATACCGCCCGCGAAGGCTTCGTTCCGGCCCATGGCGGCGGCGCCCTGGTGCTGGAGCGACGCGGCAGCGTGGAGCGGCGCGGCGCCAGCTGGTGGGCGGCGGTCCTCGGCTGCGAAGCCTCATCCTCCGCCAGTCACTTGCCGACTCCGACCGCCGCGTCGCAAGCCGAGGCAATGCGGCTTGCGCTCGCCGCCAGCCGCATCACGCCCGACCAGGTCGATTACATCAATGCCCACGCGACATCGACGCCGCGCGGCGACCTCAGCGAGCTTGAGGCGATCAAGGAAGCGTTTGGGCCCAGTGCCCATCGGATCCCGATCAACGCCCCGAAGAGCCTGCTCGGACACACCTGCTGGTCCGCCCCGATCGTCGAACTGGTCGTCGGCGTCCTGCAGATGAACCGCGGCCGCATCCATCGCACCGCCAATATCGACAATCTCGATCCGCAGGTCGATCTGGACGTGACCGCCGACGCCGTGCGCGATGTCGAGATCCGCCACATGGTCAAGAATTCGTTCGGGTTCGGTGGCCTCAATTGCGTCTCGGTGCTCAGGAGGGGGACCCGCCAATGATTGTCGTGGTGACCGGCGGATCAAGAGGAATCGGCGCCGAGATCGTGCGCCGGGCGGCCCGTGCCGGACATGCCGTTGCTTTCACCTATCGGGCCGACGAGGCCGCCGCGCTGCGGCTTGTCGCGGAGCTCGAGCGCGATGCCCCGGCGGTAACGGTGCTGGCCCGGCAACTCGATGTGCGATCCTCGGCTGCGGTGGATGTCTTCGCCAAGTCGGTCGAGGACGAGTTCGGCCATGTCGATGTCGTCGTTCCCAATGCCGGCATCAACCGTAATGCTCCCTTGATCGGCATGAGCGATGAGCAGTGGCGGGACGTCATCGACACCAACCTTTCCGGTGCCTTTTTCGTTGCCCGCGCTTTCCTGCCGGTGATGTTGCCGCGGCGGTTCGGCCGTTTTGTCTTTCTGTCGTCGGTCAGCCGCGACGGCATGACCGGGCAGGCCAACTATGCCGCTACCAAGGCCGGGCTGGTCGGTCTGGCGCGGACGGTCGCCAAGGAATACGGCACGCGCGGCATCACCGCCAATGTGGTCGCCCCCGGCATCGTCGATACCGACATGGCGCGGGAAAATGCCGGCGGACGGTTCCAGAAGTTCTGGCAGGACAATGCCGCGGCCCGCCGCAATGCCACCACTGCGGAAGTTGCGGCAGCAGTCATGTTTCTGGCTGATGAAGCCGCATCCTACGTCAACGGGGCCTGTATCCCGGTGACGTCGGGCCTCGACTGGGTGCCTTGAGGTGATTGCCATGGATCCGCAACGCTATCGCGGCAAGGCGATCGTGGTGACCGGCGGCACGCGCGGCATCGGGCTGGAGACGGCTCTGACTTTCGCGCGCTTCGGTGCGAGCGCCTATGTCACCTGCTTCATGGGTAGCGCCGACGAACGTGCGGTCGCCGCGCGGTTCGAGAGCATCGGCGCCGTACCTCCCGTGATCGTTCGCTGCAATGCCGGCGATCCCGAGGAAACGAGGGCGCTGATCGAGCGGATCGGCCGCGACTTCGAGCGGATCGAGGCCTGGATTGCCAATGTTTCGGTGGCGCAACTGGTCAAGGGCTTCGATGCCTATCGCCGGCGATCATTGCTGCAATCGATCGAGATGAGCGCCTGGCCGATGATCGATGCGCTGCAAGCCACCCGCGCGGTGCTGGGCGCCTATCCCCGCTATGTCGTCGGCCTGTCGAGTGTCGGTGCCGAGCGGTACGTCCACAACTACGATTTCATGGCCGCTTCCAAGAGCGTCATGGAAATCCTTTGCAAGTACGCCACGTGCCGTCTCGCCGGCGAGGATGTCCGCATCAATATCGTCCGTGCCGGCATCGTCGACTCGTCGTCGCTGCGCCTGACCTTCGGCGAAGCCTTCGTCGACTGGGCGCGCGAGTTCGGCATCACCGACCAGTTTCTGTCGCCGGCGGAAGTGGCCGAGACGATCTATGGCCTGTGCAGCGGCTTCATGGATGCCGTGCGTGGCGAGGTGATCCGCGTCGACAAGGGCGCGGCGTTTTTCGATCCCTTCATGCGCAAGTATTCGGACATGCAGCGCGCATTCTGAATCGGCGCCCCATTGGCAGCAACAGGAGCCTGCGATGTACACCAAGGCCGACATCACCGGAATCGTTCTCGACTTCGTTCGCCGGACCATCCCGGACCTGAAATATGCCGAAATCGACACGTCCGCGCCGCTGCACGAGATCGGTGCCACCAGCATCGACATGCTCGAGGTCGTCTCCGCCGCCATGCGCAAGCTGAACGTCGACGTGCCGCGTGACGCGCTGGGCGGCCTCGGCAACGTCGACGATCTGGTCGAGCTGCTGTTGCGGATCGTTGCCCCGCGCGAGGCGGGCGCCGCGTGATTGCCTCGGCGCATCTGTCGCGGATGCGCCCCTCGTCAGGACATCGACCTCGATCAGGAGGATTTGAAGATGATGGAACGGATCGAATCCGAAGAACTCATGGCCAAGGCGGCGGCCCTGTCGAAAACGTCGCTTCTCGTCGAAAGCGGTCTCGACCGACCGTTCACGCGGGTGACCTACCCGGAGTCTCTCGATGAGACCAGGCTCCAGTTTCCCGAACGTCTGATCAGCCTCTACCACCATCCGGTCTGGGCGACGCTGACCGGCGAGCAGAAATGGCGGTTGAGCCTGCTGGAGACCGTCAACTTCTTCTCGGTCAACATTCATGGCGAGCGTCGTCTCATCCAGGGAATGGAGGAGCGCCTGTACTCCTCCGCCCGCGTCGGCTCGTCCTTCATCACCGGCGACTATCTCCAGCACTTCATCCATGAGGAGAACGCCCACACCCATATGCTTGCTGGCTACTGCTTCCGCTATGGCGGCGGCGTCATGCGGGACAATTTCATGGCGATTGCCCAGCCGGAACTCGGGCTGGCCGGCGAGGAATTGTTGTTTTTCGGCCGCGTCTTCGTGCTCGAAACCTTCCTCGACTTCCTCAACACCCGGGCGATGCGCGACACGACGATCGGTGAAACCGCCCGCCAGATTCATGAATTCCATCACTTCGAGGAAGCGCGCCACATCGCCTTCGATCGCGAGGTGATCCGGAGCATGCTGAGGCAGATCCCGGCCGCAGAGGTGCCGGTGCTGCGCGAGGCATTGCGGAGTTTCGGCGAGGCAGCCCTGGCCAGCCTCTACGTTCCCAAGATCTACAAGGAGATTGGCATCGAGCGTCCCACCGAAGTCGCGCGCGAGGTGCGCGAAATTCCCGAACGCCGGGCGCTGGAAACCGACTGGGTTTCGGCGACGCGCGACTTCCTTTCCCCCCTCGGACTGTGGTGAAGCGCGCCGTTACCGACCCGCCACCAATTCCTCATTCGATGGAGAATGCAATGCTCCTGCCTTATCAGATCGCCACGTTGCTCGTGTTCCTCGTCTTCGCCTTCTACGTCTTCGACATTCGCGCCAAACAAGGCATGGCGCCGCTGGTTGCCGGCTTCTGGACCACGGCGATGAAGCTGATCGCCGGAGCCACGATGGCGTGGTTCGTCTGGGTCGTCATTGTCAAGCCCGGCGTCGAGGTCGCGGATTGGATCGCGCTCGGCCTGATCGCGCTCGGCACCGCCAGCGTTGTCGCTGCCAAGGTGACGCTCGGCCGCTTCCATACTTGGGCCGGCTATCACAAGGTCGAGACGCAACTCGTCACTCACGGCATCTATTCGCGCATTCGCCACCCGCTCTATACAGGAGCAATCCTGGTCGAGATCGGCGTCGGCATCGTTCTCTTCAGCTACTACCGCGATGCCGCCCCCCTTGTCCTAGCCATGATCGCCGCCGCTTTCCTCTACATGATCCCGTTCAACATCATCCTTGCTGGCCGCGAGACCGAAAAGATGCGGGAAAAGTTCGGACCGGTCATGGACGACTACACCTCCCGCGTCCGCGCCTTCTTCCCGATCCGCAAGCGCGCCTGACCAGAGTGGCGAGGATTGAGCACAGCCACGCCTGAAAATGCAATTCAGGATTGATGAATCTTGCAAGACCGACCCTCCAGGGATTAGCCATGACCAGCACCGAAACCTTCGGCATCAGCGACATCCATTACATGCTCCCGCCCCTGCGCTATTCGGTTCGCGAGCTCCACGCGGCCGGAATGCTCCTCAGCGAGCCGGAGGCGATGGAGGAACTCGGCTTCGAATATGGCCTGATCTGGGACCGGCCGACCGTCGATGTCGCGACCGATCTGGTCGCGGGTCTGCTCAAGACCGCCGGCATCGAGCCGCGGGACGTCGATATCTTCATCAATGCCTCGGCGATTCCGGCCAATGCGCTGGTGCCGCCCTCGCAATCAGCGCCGACGACGCCGGAGAACCGTCATCTCCAGCAGTTCATGAACACCAGCGCCAAGGTTCAGGACGAGATCGGTCTGGTGAATGCCCAGGTGATCGGCATGAGCGAGATGAGCTGCTCGTCGCTGATGGCTGCGGTGTGGACGGCCCGCGCCCTGATGATCCAGGGCAACCTTGATATTGCCGTCTGCATCAATGTCGATAAGTTCGGCGAAGACTGCAAACGGGAAGTTGTCTACAATATCGTCAGCGACTCTGCCTGCGGCGTGGTCGTGCGCCGCGACGCAAGCTGCAACCGCATTGTTGCCTACGACACCATGACGCGGGGCTATTTCTGGGATTCGGACCGCCGCCAGAACGAGATGCTCGCCTCCTACTTCACGACTGGCAGCCGCATCGTCCAGCGCACCCTGAAAAAGTCGAAATACAAGCTCGACGACATACGCATGCTGGTTCCGCATAACGTCAGCAAGCGCAGCTGGCAGATTCTGAGCGATCTCATCGGCTATCCAGTCGAGCGGGTCTATCTCGGCAACATCGGCGCAATCGGCCATTCGATCGCCGCCGACAACTTCATCAATCTCAAGGACATCCGCGATCGGAACCTCATCGAGGCGGGTGCGCCCATGCTCATGTACACGTTCGGGCTCGGCGCCCATTGGGGCTGCATGGTGCTTGAGGCCTGATTGCCGCCCGGCACAGCGCGGGACCAGGGATGCGTTCCGGGTTCCCGGACCTGACGAGAGAACTCCGGAAGGACAGACCATGCTTTTCATGACGGGTGTGACCGGCGCGCTCGGCGTCGAGTTGTTGCGCATCTTGATCCGCGATCATCGCGATCGGCCGGCACGGTTCCTGATCCGCGCCAAGGACGAGGGACGCCTGGCCGAGCGCTGGCGCAAGATCGTCGCCATCGCTTCCGACGGCAAGGCGACTCCAGCGGACTTGCCGTTCTTCGCGCCCCTCGCCGGCGACATCACCTCCCGCGATCTGCGCATCAGCACGGCGGATCGGGCGATGCTCGTTGCCGGGGTTGAGGAGATTATTCATAGCGCCGCGACCGTTGACTTCGACGAACCGCTGGATTCCTGCCGGTTGATCAATGTCGAGGGCGCCCGCCACATTTTCGATTTGGCGCTCGAATGCCGGAACCTCACGAAGTTCGGCCACATCAGCACGCTTTACGTCGCCGGCAAGCGCACGGGGATCGTTGACGAGGCGGACCTGCTGCATAATCACGGCTTCGTCACCAATGGCTACGAGCAATCCAAGTACGAGGCCGAAATCCTCGCCCGCGGCTATTTCGACCGATTGCCCATGGCGATCTACCGCATGTCGCTGCTGATGGGCTGTGCCCGTGACGGCTATGTGCATGACCACGGTGCGGTGCAGCGCTACCTCAAGTTCATGTTCAAGGGCATCGCGCCCTGTTTTCCGGGTTTGCCGGACTGCCCGCTCGACTTCCTGCCGCACGATTACTCGGCCGAACTGGTGATGCGCCTGTTCGATGACAAGTTCAGGCGCGGCGAGACCTACCAGATCAGCGCCGCCCGTCGCGCCCCCACGGCATCGCAATGGCTTGATCTGACGGCGGACACGTTCGCACGTCACTCGACCCCTTGGGCGCGGGGTTACTACAATGTGCCGGATATCGTTTCCTGGGATACCTATCAGCTCTACAAGCGAACGCTCTACACGATCGAAAATCTCGAGTTGATGAAGGTCATTCACACGATGGATAGCTGCTTCGAGGAGCTGTTTTGTCCGAAGCTTTTCACTCGAACGAATGTCGATATCACGTTGGATCTTGGCGAAGAAACGATCCCGGACTATCGAGAATACTACCCACGCATCCTCGAACACTGCATCGAAACAAGATGGGGCCTCGCCCCGCAATTTGCGAAGGCTTGACCATGGCCACACAGACACAATCCAAGGCCGCTTTCGAGCAGGCGGTGATCGACCTCATTGCCGCAATCCTCGAGCGTCGCGGTGTTTCCGTGGTCGTTGCCCCGGATACCGAGTTGTTCGAGGGACGCCTGATCGATTCGGTTTCCTTTGCCGAACTGCTCGGCGCCATCGAGGCTGAACTCGATGTCGAGGTTCCCGATCACATGCTCTCGACCGAGCACTTCCGGACACCCGCGATCATCGCCCGGACCTTTGCCCCCGGATCGTGAGGCCGTCTCCCGGATGCGAGCGGAGAGCGCGCATCCGGGGCGCCTGGCGTTCCAGCTCTGCCGCTGCGCCGGCAGGGGGCGCTTCCGGTCAGGGAATACCTGCGAATTTCCCGTCGCAATTCGTTCCTTTCGCGCGAGGACCAATGTCTGAGTCTCTGGTTGAATCTCTCTCTTCCATGGAAAACGGGTTCTTTGCCAATGCGCGGCGTGCCCCGGATGCGATTGCGCTCGACTTCGGCGATGTCCGGGTGCCCTATGGCGAGTTGGCGGAACGCGCCCGGCGGGTTTCAGCGACACTTGCCGGCTTGGCGCCCGGCGGCGGTGATGTCGGCAAATGGGTTGGCGTGTGGTGCGGCAAGACCGTTGCCGCCTATGCCGGCATCCTCGGCATCCTCCATGCTGGACGCGGATATGTCCCGATCGCCGAGACGGCACCGGCCGGGCGCATCGCCGAATGCCTGTCCCGCGCCGCCGCGGCGACGCTGGTGGTCGACCAGACGACGTTGGCCGCGCTCGACGACCTGCTGGCGCTGGTCGATCGTCCGCTCGATGTTGTTGTGCTTGCCGGTGACGAGGGAGCCCTCGCCATGCTTGCGGCTCGTCATGCCCGGCATCGGTTCCCGGTTCTCGCCGCCGCCGCGCCGGACCGCATCGAGACCCGCGTAAATCGTGACGAGCCCGCCTATCTGATGTTCACCTCAGGCAGTACCGGTCGCCCCAAGGGCGTTGTCGTGACGCACGCCAATGTCAGATTCTTCCTTGACGATGTGAGGCGCCACTATGACTTCGGCCCGGCCGACCGCTTCACACAGTTCTTCGACTTCACATTCGACCTCTCGGTCTTCGATATCTTTGTCTGTCTGGAGGCGGGGGGCTGCCTTTGTCCTATGTCGCATCAGGATCGGCTCTTCGCCGCTCGCTACATGCGTCGGGCCAAGCCGACAGTCTGGTTCTCGGTGCCCTCCTTCATTCATGCCCTGAAGGCGGCACGGCAGCTGAAGCCCGGTGCCTGGCCGGACCTGCGCTGGAGCCTGTTTTGCGGCGAGGCATTGACCTATGGCGCAGCGCGCGACTGGATGGCCGCAGCCCCGAACGCCCGCACCGAAAACCTGTATGGCCCGACCGAAGTGACGATAGCCTGCACTCGATTTCGGATCGAGCCCGAGGTGGCAGCAGTTGCTGACACCGCCGGGATCGTGCCGATCGGCACGGCCCATCCCGGGCACATCTGCCGGATCGTCGATCCCGCCGGCAACGCGGTCGATGCCGGCGCGACCGGCGAACTCCTCATCGCGGGCCCCCAGGTTTCGCTCGGCTATCTTGATGATCCGGATGAGCAGCGCCTTCGTTTCGTCGAGCCACCGGAGTCCGGGCTCAGGTTTTACCGGACCGGCGACCTCGTTCGGCTCGATAACGCCACGAGCGGGCTGTGTTTCGTCGGGCGTGCCGATACCCAGGTCAAGATTCGCGGTTATCGCATCGAACTCGGCGAGGTCGAGGTCGCGCTTCGCCGCGTGTTTCCGGGCAAGCGGGTCGTGGCGCTTGCAGTCGAGCGCCGGCCGGGATGGGCAAGCCTCGTCGCGGTGATCGAGCAGACCCATCCTGGCGACGAGATGGCGATGCCTCGCTTGCGTCAACAGCTATCGAACTTCCTGCCGGACTACATGCTGCCGGACGAATTCGCCTTCGTCCCGTCGATGCCGCATAACGCCAACGGCAAGATCGATCGCAAGGCGCTCCGCGCCGGCCTCGAAGACGCGACGCCGGAGACTGGGAGCGCTGGTTCGCCCGGCCTTTGATCGTATGCCGGCATCTTGAACTCCTGGGCGCTTTCATCCCGTCGCGACGCCATATCGAGGCTCATTCCGGCCCCTACCGGAGGCCGCAGGCACTGACGCGCCCGCCTCTGATCACACGCGAATATTTCGTCCGCATTAGTGGCATGAGAAATTCGCATCAGGACGACCATCGTCAATTTAGATGATCGACGGTAGCAGGCGGGGGATCGTTGCGGTTCGCGCCGGCGATGCCCGGCGCACTGTCCGGCTCAGGCTTCGTTCACGAACACGAAAGGCGACCTTGCGGTCGCCCTCGAACCCGTCTTGCGGGAGGAAGTGGTGGGTGCAGTAGGATTCGAACCTACGACCCGCTGATTAAGAGTCAGCTGCTCTACCAACTGAGCTATGCACCCACTGGCCCGTGGCGCGCGAGCGGCACCGGCGAAGTGGGGGTCGTATAGCCATTCTATCTGCTTGATGCAAGCGTCAAATCGCAATTGTTTTCCACAGGACGGAATGGCGCGGTTTTCCGCCGCCGGTGCCGCCGGTGCCTCTACCGCGCCTGGCGGCATTCGCCGCGATGGACCACGCCGGCCCGCCCACCCGGCGCCATGCAGTCATTGGGATAGGTTCTGAGCCGGCCGTTCCGGTCGCGGCCGCACACCGGTGCGTAGATCTGCGGGCAGATGCGCGGCGGCACCAACCGTGGCGGTGGCGGCGGCGCGATCACCCGGCACTCGCCGCGCCGGATCGCGCCGGCGCCCGCCCGTTCGGCCTCGCAGTCGTTCGCATAGGTCCGCTCGACCCGTCCGACCCGGCCGCAGACCGGCGCGTAAACGCGCGGGCAGGCACGCTTGGCCGGCGCCGGTCCGCATCCGAGCGAATAGACGCGCCGCGACCCGCCGATGACCGGCCGGCCGCAAGCATCGACGGAGACGGGCGCCGGGCGATAGCGCTCCTTGCAGATTTCCGGCGGGCAGGCATTGGCGGCGGCAAGCCGGATGTCCGGTCGCGAGCCGAAAACGCTGCCGGCATCGGATGCCGGCACGGTCGCCCGATCGGGACAGGCGCTGGCGCTCGCCATGCGCAAGACGCCGGCGCCCGCGAGGCAGGCATTCGCAACGGCCGTCGGCCGCCCGTTCGCGCCGCTGGCGCACACCGGGCGATCCGCCTCGGCGCACATCGGTCGCGCCCGCGACGGCGTTGTGACGGCCAGCATCGCCGCCGCCAGCGCCCCGACGAGCGCAAGCGCCATCAGACCCCGTGGTTTCGACGATGCGCAACGACGTGTCATGATGACCTCCAGCCCGGGCCCGGCGACCCGCCGCGCCAACTGCCGCTCCGGCCGGTTCCACGGCGGATCGTCGCCGATCGCGCGGCGCGTCTCGACCTCGCCGCCGGTCACGGGGACCATGCGGGCGCCGGCCGAGCCGGCGCCGTGGTGATCACATCTCGACGCCGAGGTGCTTGGCGACCGAGAAGATGTCCTTGTCGCCGCGGCCGCACAGGTTCATCACGATGATCTTGTCCTTGGCCATGGTCGGCGCCAGCTTGATCACGTGGGCGAGCGCATGCGCCGGCTCCAGCGCCGGGATGATGCCCTCCAGCCGCGTCAGCAGCTGGAACGCCTCCAGCGCCTCCTTGTCGGTGGCGGCGACATAGGTCACCCGGCCGGATTCCTTCAGGAACGAGTGTTCCGGCCCGATGCCGGGATAGTCGAGCCCGGCCGAGATCGAATGCCCCTCGAGGATCTGGCCGTCGCCGTCCTGCAGCAGATAGGTGCGGTTGCCGTGCAGCACGCCTGGCCGGCCGCCGTTGAGCGACGCCGCGTGGCCGTTCTCGACGTCAAGCCCGTGACCGCCGGCCTCGACGCCGTAGATCGCCACGCCGTCGTCGTCGAGGAACGGGTGGAACAGGCCGATGGCGTTGGAGCCGCCGCCAATGCAGGCAACCAGCGCGTCCGGCAGCCGGCCCTCGACCTCGAGCATCTGCGCCTTGGCCTCGGTGCCGATCACCGACTGGAAATCGCGCACCAGCATCGGATAGGGATGCGGACCCGCCGCCGTGCCGATGATGTAATAGGTGTCGTCGACATTCGACACCCAGTCGCGCAACGCCTCGTTCATGGCGTCCTTCAGCGTGCCCATGCCCGAGGTCACCGGGTTGACCTTGGCTCCCAGGAGCTTCATCCGGAACACGTTCGGCGCCTGCCGCTCGACGTCGGTCGCGCCCATGTACACGGTGCAAGGGTAGCCGAAGCGGGCCGAGACGGTGGCGGAGGCGACGCCGTGCTGGCCGGCGCCGGTCTCGGCGATGATCCGGGTCTTGCCCATGCGCTTGGCCAAGAGGATCTGGCCGAGGCAGTTGTTGATCTTGTGGCTGCCGGTGTGGTTGAGCTCGTCGCGCTTGAAATAGATCTTGGCGCCGCCGAGATGCTCGCTCAGCCGCTCGGCATAATAGAGCGGGCTCGGCCGGCCGGCATAATGCGCATTGAGATGCGCCAGCTCGGCGTGGAAGGCCGGATCGGCCTTGGCGGCCTTGTAGGCCTCTTCCAGCTCGAGGATCAGCGGCATCAGGGTTTCGGCGACGAAGCGCCCGCCGAAAATGCCGAAAAAGCCGACTTCGTCGGGGCCGGTCCGGTAGGAATTGGGCTTGGCGGGCACGTTCACGTCACTTCTCCCTCAGCCGGATCGCGCGCGGGGGTGGGCGCCGGCACATGGCGTTGCCGATCAGCCGGGCAGCGCGGCCGCCGCCCGGGCGGCGGCAACGAAGGCATGGATGCGGTCCGGATCCTTGACGCCGGGCGCCCGCTCGACGCCGGATGAGACGTCGACGCCGGCCGGCCGGGTCAAGCGGATCGCCGCCGCGACATTCGACGGATCGAGCCCGCCCGATAACATGAAATCGAAGCGCGGGTCGAGATTTTCCAGAAGCCGCCAGTCGAAGCTGAGCCCGTTGCCGCCGGGCAGCGCCGTCGGCGTCCGCGGCGGCTTGGCATCGATCAGCACCCGCGCCGCTGCCGGCACGAACGACCGCGCCGCCGCGACGTCCTCGGCATCGGCGATTCCGACCGCCTTCATCACCGGGCCGAAGCGGGCGCTCACGTCGCGCACCCGCGCCTCGGTCTCCTTGCCGTGCAATTGCATCAGGTCCGGCCGCAGCCCGGCCGCGATCGACGCCAGCGTCGCATCGTCGGCATCGACGCTGAGCGCGACGATCCGCGCCCGTCCGCGCGCCGGCGCCGCCAGCCGGCTGGCGGTGGCGAGGTCGACATGCCGCGGGCTCTTGGCAAAGAACACAAAGCCCAGCATGGTCGCGCCGGCGGCAAGCGCCGCCTCGACCCCGGCCTCGGTGTTCAAACCGCAGATCTTGATGTCGAACACCATGCCCGGATCCCTGGAAGCAACGCGGTGGAAGCTTGAGCCTGCCCCCGGTTTGGCGGCATTGTCGAAGACAGGAACAGACGGAGGATACGGCTCGCCTGCGCTCGCGGTTCTTGCGGGGCCGCGCGCCCCCGAGGATTTCGCACAGCTCGCGGGCCGAGTCCAATTCTGTTTTGAATAGACAGGCCGCCCGTTGTCGGCTCGCCAGATTTGTCGAGTCAGGCCGATAATAACGTTGCGGGACGGTTGGTCGACGCGTCGTAAATCCGGTGGGGGACTGTCCTATCTTGAGATCAATCGATTGAAGAACTTTGTTGCCGAAATCTTTCGGCAATAGGTCGTAGGAGCCCCTACGAGTCAGCCCTCTGTCAGGTTCGCCGGTTTAGTCTGACGACGATGACAATGCTTGCAAGACTCATCCAAGAAACAGAACAAAAGTGACCGAAACGCTCGACGCCCTCACCTTGAAGTCCTGCTCACACCTCGCGGTGCCTGCCAGGTCCCCGCTGGAGGGTCCGTTCCCATGCCGTGCGCGTATGCGGGACGGCAGGACCCTCCTTCGGGGTGTTGTCTTCGGCCGTCCGCTGCGGCTGGATGTCGGCGAGGTCGGGTGATGCGGGTTCTTGTCGTCGAGGATGAAGAGCGGATTCGCTCCGATGTCGCCGCCCATCTCGAGGCGGTTGGCTACGTCACGCGTGGCGTCGGCGATGGCGAAACCGCTTGGTTTCTCGGCGATACCGAGGATTTCGACGCCGTCGTGCTGGATATCGGCCTGCCCAAGGTCGATGGACTGACGGTGCTGCGCCGCTGGCGCGACAATGGCCGCGACATGCCGGTGCTGATCCTGACCGCACGCGGTTCGTGGAGCGAGCGGGTCGAGGGCATCGACGCCGGCGCCGACGACTATCTGATCAAGCCGTTCCGGATGGAAGAACTCATCGCCCGTGTCCGCGCCCTGATTCGCCGCGCCGCCGGCAAGTCCTCGCCGGTTCTGGCGGCCCATGGGATCTCGCTCGACACCCGTCGGGCGCGGGTCTCGGTGCAGGGCGTCGTCGTGCCGCTGTCGCCGCTGGAATACCGCCTGCTGTCCTACCTGATGCACCATCGCGGTCGCGTCGTCAGCCGCGCCGAACTGGTCGAGCACATCTATCACGCTGACGTCGAACCCGATTCCAACGCCCTCGAGGTCCTGGTCGGTCGCGTTCGCCGCAAGGTCGGCACCCAGGTCGTCGAAACCCGTCGCGGGCACGGTTATCTGGTGCCCTCCGAGGAAACCTGAGCATTTCGTCAGGTCTGGTGGCGCGGCTGGCGCAGCTATGCCCCGAGGGGCATGCGCAATCGGCGCGGTTCACCCGCGACCCCGCCTTGTTGCGATTGTCTACAATGCTGCCGATTTAGGCAAGATTTACCATAAGCCGATTTCAAGGCCAGAATTATACTCATTTCAATGCCTCTCGGCGACAGTCGCGCCCGACCAGATCTCGGAGCGCACCATGGCCGACGAAAAGAAGCCGTTCTTCAAGCTGCCAGCCGGCGAACCCGCCAGCGGCAACCCGGTTCGCCGTTCCCTCGGCTGGATCATCATCGTGGCTGTCGTCGGGTTCATCGCCGTCACCCTGTCGGCCTCGCCGTTCTTCACCGTCGACCAGGGCGAGGTTGGCATCGTCCTGCGCTTCGGCAAGGTGGCGAGCGTCGCCGAGCCGGGTCTCGGCTTCAAGCTTCCCTTCGTCGACAGTGTCGTGAAGATGTCGACCCGCACCGAGAAGCGGCTCTATGAAAACCTGCAGTCCTATTCCAACGACGTGCAGGAAGCCTCGATCCGCGTCACCGTCAACCACCGCATTCCGGCCGCCACCGCCGACGAGGTCTATTCGCGCTTTGGCAGGACCTATGTCGAGCGGATGATCGACCCGATGGTGCCCAAGCGCCTGAAGGAAGTCTTCGGCCAGTATCAGGCGACGACCGTCGTCTCCGACCGCACCCGGCTCGGTCTTGAGGTCGAGAACGCCATCAAGGACAGCGTTCCGAAGGAAATCATCATCGAGAGCGTCCAGATCGAGAATATCGACTTCTCCGACGCCTACGAACAGGCGATCGAGGCCGCCGCCCAGGCCGAGGCCCAGGTGCGCATGTCGCGCAACCAGCTTGAGCGCGAGAAGATCGAGGCGGAAAAGCGCGTCGTCCAGGCCAAGGCCGCCGCCGAGGCCGTGCGCCAGGGCGCCCATGCCGAGGCCGAGGCGATCCGCGTGCGCGGCGACGCCCAGGCCGCGACCATCGCCGCCAAGGCCAAGGCGTTCTTCGACAATCCCGGCTACGTCAAGCTGATCGCCGCCGAAAAGTGGGACGGCAAGCTGCCGACCACCCAGGTGCCGGGCTCGGCCGTGCCCTTCGTCGAGATCCCGACCCCCGCCCCGGACGAGCCCGAAAGGAAGAAGTGAACCTTCAGGGTGAGGTCACTCGCCGCAGCGTCAGATTGACCCGCCCCGGCGCGTCGAGCAGGGTCGACGTGCCCGGCAGGATTCGGTCGACGCCGTGAAAGCCGAGCCGCGCCGCCCCGCCGAACACCACTACATCGCCGGACCGCAGTTCGAACGACTTCGTCGCCGCCTCGCGCCGGTCGCCGCCGACCCGGAACCGGCAGCTGTCGCCGAGCGAGATCGACACCACCGGCGCCGCCAGGTCTGCCTCGTCGCGATCCTGATGCAGCCCCATCCGCGCTTCCGGCTCGTACCAGTTGATCAGGCACGCCTGCGGCGGATGCGGATAGTCGGCGACCGCATGCCAGATATCCATCACCGGCGCGGGGATCGGCGGCCACGCCGCGCCGGTCGCCGGATGGGTCGGCTGGTAGCGATAGCCGCCCGCCTTGTCCGAAACCCCGCCGAGTTCGCCGCAATTGCTCATCCGCACGCTGAACGGCTTGCCGGTCTTCGGCATCGTCGGTTGAAACAGCGGCGCGGCGCGAACCACGTCCCGGATCGCCCGCGCCAGCGCCTCCTGCGCCGGCCGATCGAGAAAATCGGGAAAATAGCGAAAGCCGAGGATCTCGATTTCGCCGCTCGGGCTTGCGATGCGCATGGCCTTGACACCGGCCGCGCCGTCGTCGACGCGGTTCCGATCGCACGATAGCGGTTTCGCCGCGCTCGCGAAACCGCGCCGGTGGCGGGAGCCGCTGCCCGCCGTGCAGGCAATTCCGTCACATCAATGCGATCCAGATTGCTGATTTGTAAGTGGAACCCGGCGACGCCATCGGCTAGCTTCGCCGGCGCGGGCCGATCTTTGCGGCAAAAAGGGTAGTGGGCAATGCGGTCAGTCTTGAGTTGGAGCGCGGCGGTGGTCGCCTTGTTGGTCGCCCTCGTCGCCATCGCCTGGGCCAAACCCGAATGGGTTCCGGCCGAACTCAAGCCGATGGTCGCCAAACTCGGGCTCTCCGCCTCGCCGGCCGGCAAGCTCGCCGGCGCTCCCTCGGGCGCCCCCGGTGCCCCCGGCGCCGCCCCGGCCGGCGGACCGCCCGGCGCCGGCGCGCCCCGCCCGATCGCGGTCGAGGCCATCGCCGTCCGCCTCGACAAGGTCCAGGTCACGCTTTCCGCCGTCGGCACCCTGCGCGCCGACGAGCAGGTGACGATCTCGCCCGAGATCGAGGGCCGCATCGCCGAGATCGGCTTCGAGGAGGGCAAGCCCGTCGACAAGGACCGCGTGCTGTTCCGCCTCGACGACGTCATCCTCAAGGCCGAGGCCTCGCAATCGCGCGCCGAACTGTCGCTGGCGGAAGCCAATTTCGACCGCGCCGACACGCTGCTGCGCCAGCGCTCCGGCACCGAGCGCCAGCGCGACGAAGCCAAGTACGTGCTCGACAAGGCCCGCGCCAATGTCGAACTCGCCGCGTCCCGCCTCGACAAGGCCACTGTCCGCGCCCCCTTCGCCGGCATTGTCGGCCTGCGCGCCATCGGCCTTGGCGAATACGTCACCCGTGGCGAGACCATCGTCACCCTGCAGCGCATCGACCCGCTGAAGGTCGATTTCCGCCTGCCGGAAACCGATCTCGGCTCGGTCGCCGTCGGCCAGAGCCTGCGCATCAATGTCGACGCCCTGCCGGGCAAGGCCTTCGACGGCAAGATCTATGCGATCGACCCGCAGGTCGACGTCAACGGCCGCGCCATCCAGCTGCGCGCCGACGTGCCCAATCCCGCCGGCGTGCTGCGCCCCGGCCTCTTCGCCCGCGTCGAGCTGATCGCCGCCGCCCGCGACCAGGCCATGCTGGTGCCGGAAAGCGCCATCATCGCCCAGGGCCGCGACCGCTTCGTCTATGTCGTCAAGGACGGCAAGGCGCTGCGCGCCCGCGTCGAAACCGGCTGGCGTCGCCCCGGCGAGGTCGAGATCCTTTCCGGCATCGGCAAGGACGACATCGTCGTCACCTCCGGCCACCAGCGCCTGCGCGACGGCGCCGTCGTGGAGATCATCGGCAAGGTCAAGGCCTGAGCGGCGGCTCGGCTGCGGAGGAAACCCCCATGTCCCTGTCCGAACTCTGCGTTCGCCGCCCGGTCTTCGCCACCGTGATGAGCCTGATGCTGGTGCTGATCGGCATCGTCTCCTATCAGAAGCTGCCGGTGCGCGAATATCCCAACATCGACGAGCCGGTCGTTTCCGTCACCACCCGCTATACCGGAGCCTCGCCCGAGATCATCGAGAACCAGGTCACCCAGGTGCTGGAAAATTCGATCGCCGGCATCGAGGGCATCGACGTCCTCAATTCCTCCAGCCGCTCCGAAACCAGCCGCGTCACCGTCCGCTTCCGCTCCAGCGTCAACCCCGATGTCGCCGCCTCGGATGTGCGCGACCGCGTCGGCCGTGTCCGCGGCCGCCTGCCCGACGCCATCGACGAGCCGGTGATCGCCAAGGTCGAGGCCGACGCCCAGCCGATCATCTACGTGTCGTTCACCTCCGACCGGATGAACGCCCTCGATCTGACCGACTATCTCGACCGCTTCGTCAACGACCGCATCCGCAATCTCGACGGCGTCGCCGACGTGACCGTGCTCGGCGAGCGCCGATATGCCATGCGCATCTGGATCGACGACCAGCGGCTCGCCGCCTATCGCCTGACCATCCAGGATGTCGAGCAGGCGCTGCGCGGCCAGAACGTCGAGGTTCCCTCCGGCCGCATCGAAAGCCGCGACCGCGAATTCACCGTGCTGTCGCGCACCGGACTGGCGACGCCGGCCGAGTTCGAGAAGGTGGTGATCAAGTCCGCCGGCGGCACCTTCGTCCGCATCGGCGATGTCGCCCGCGTCGAGCTCGGCGCCGCCGACGACCGCCGCATGAGCCGCTACAACGGCCTCGAGGCCATCACCCTCGGCATCGTCAAGCAGTCGACCGCCAATCCGCTCGACGTCTCCAACGCCATCCGCAAGGACATGCCGGACATCATCGCCAGCCTGCCGGCCGGTATGTCGGGCGAAGTGGCCTACGATACCTCGGTGTTCATCGACCGCTCGATCAAGTCGGTGTTCACCACCATCGGCGAGGCGATCGCGCTGGTCGTGGTGGTGATCTTCGTCTTCCTGCGCTCGTTCCGCGCCACGCTGATCCCGATCGTCACCATTCCGGTGTCGTTGATCACCACCTTCGCCATCATGGCGGCCTTCGGCTTCACCATCAACACCCTGACGCTTCTGGCCATGGTGCTCGCCGTCGGCCTGGTCGTCGACGACGCCATCGTCGTGCTGGAAAACATCCACCGCCGCATCGAGGAAGGCGAGACGCCCTTCGTCGCCGCCATTCGCGGCACCCGCGAGATCGGCTTCGCCGTCGTCGCCATGACTCTGACGCTCGCCGCCGTCTATGCCCCTCTCGCCTTCTCCGAGGGCCGCACCGGTCGGCTGTTCATCGAGTTCGCCCTGTCGCTCGCCGGCTCGGTGATCGTCTCCGGCCTGGTGGCGCTGACCCTGACGCCGATGATGTGCGCGCAGCTGCTCCATCACGAGGCCCGGCACAATTTCGTCTACAATGCCCTCGAGGCGGTGTTCAACGGCCTCGCCAACGGCTACCGCGTGCTGCTGCGCGGCGCGCTCAAGGTCACGCCCTTCGTCATCGTCGGCATCGTCCTCGTCGCCGGCAGCGTCTGGGTGATGACGGCGATGATCAAGAAGGAACTGTCGCCGGTCGAGGACCGCGGTGTCATCCAGGGCTTCGGCACCGCGCCGGAGGGCTCCACCATCGGCTTCGTCGGCCGCTATGCCGAGCAGGTCGAGCCGATCTACAAGCGTATCCCCGAGGTCAACTCGATCATCATTTCCGCCGGCTTTCCCTCGGTCACCAACGCCTTCGCCATCGCCCGGCTGAAGGACTGGGACGACCGCGCGCGCAAGCAGCAGGAGATCATTCCGACGCTGTTCCCGCAGCTCGCCCGCATCCCCGGCGTCACCTTCTTCGCCAACAATCCACCCTCGCTCGGCCAAGGCTTCTCCTCGCGCCCGATCGAGTTCGTCATCCAGACCTCGGGCACTTACGAGGATCTGCGCAAGGCGCTCGACGCCATGATGGACAAGGTGCGCGCCTATCCCGGGATGGTCAATGCCGACACCGACCTGCGCCTCAACCAGCCGCAGATCGAGGTCAAGGTCAACCGCGACAAGATCCTCGAATCCGGCCTGCAGATCGAGAATGTCGGCCGCACGCTGGAGACCATGCTCGGCGGCCGCACCGTCACCCGCTTCGAGCGCGGCGGCGAGCAATACGACGTCATCGTCCAGCTCGACGCCGTCAACCGCACCACGCCGCAGCAGCTCGAGACCATCTATGTCCGCTCGCCCGCCGGCGACATGATCCAGCTCGCCAACCTGGTCGAGGCGCGCGAGACGGTGGCCCCGCGCGAGCTCAACCGCTTCAACCAGCTGCGCTCCGCCAAGATCGAAAGCACGCTGGCGCCCGGCTACAGTCAGGGCGACGTGCTTGCCTGGCTCGACAAGACCGCGAGGGAAGTCCTGCCCGCCGGCACCCAGACCGACCTTTCCGGCCAGAGCCGCGAATTCGCCAAGTCCGGCAGCAACATCTACACCGTGTTCGCGCTGGCGCTGCTGTTCATCTATCTGGTGCTCGCCGCCCAGTTCGAGAGCTTTGTCGACCCGTTCATCATCATGCTGACCGTGCCGCTGGCCATGGCCGGCTCAATGTTCGCCTTGCTCAATTCCGGCGGCACCCTCAACGTCTATTCCCAGATCGGCCTGATCACGCTCGTCGGCCTGATCACCAAGCACGGCATCCTCATCGTCGAGTTCGCCAACCAGCTGCAGGCCCGCGGCCAGGACAAGACCGAGGCCGTGGTCGAGGCCGCCGTCATGCGCCTGCGGCCGATCCTGATGACGACCGGCGCCATGGTGCTCGGCGCCATCCCGCTGGCGCTCGCCCACGGCGCCGGCGCCGAAAGCCGCCAGCAGATCGGCTGGGTCATCGTCGGCGGCATGAGCTTCGGCACG
>JAEULV010000021.1 GCA_016793065.1 Hyphomicrobiaceae bacterium | reverse complement strand
GCTTCCACAACGGCCCCAACAGGTTATGCGCCGTCCAGGCGTAGGCGTGGCGGATGCGGCGCAGGGCGGCGGCGAGCGGGGTCGCGGCGGCGGCGCGGCGTTCGGCGAGGCGTTCGACGATGGTCTCGACCGGGCAGGGCTGGCCGGTGAGCGGGTCGACATAGCGGGGATAGAGGATCAGCGCGACGGCGACCAGCTGGTCGAGGCCGAGGACGCGGGTGCGGCGGGGGCAGGGCAGCAGATCCTCGGTCAGGCCCCAGCCGGCATAGAACGGCGTGCCGTGGGTGGCGACGGCAAGGCCGCGCAGCAGCGCCTCGAAGCCGGTGAGCGAGGTCATGGTCTCGACGCGGTCGACGGTGGCGAGCAGCGTCGGCATGGCGATGTCGGTGACGATCTGGTCGGCGAAGGCGCGGGCCTGTGCCGGGTCGGTGCCGCCGGCGCGATAGCCGGCGACGACGTCGGGGTGGGGCTTGAAGATGATATGGGCGTCGGGCCAGCGGGCGCGGACGCGGCGCAGCAGTTCCAGATTGGTGCGGACCTCGGGCGAGCCGCAACGCATCGAGGCGTCGTCCTCGACCTGGCCGGGCACGAGGATGCGCAGGCGGCCGGACGGGGTGGCGAACGGGCGCTCGGCGCTGTCGTTGTATTTCGACAGGCGGCGCTCGACGATCGCCTGGCGCAGGCTGGCGGCGCGGGCGACGAGGGCGTCGTCGAAGGTGGCGGTCAGCGCCAGCGTCTCGAAACGGCTCGAGCGGCGCGGATCGTAGTAGATGCCCTCGTCGTCGAAGACCAGCGAGGCGGGGGCGTTGAAGGCGGCGCCGAGGCCGACGGAACGCAGGAAGCCGTCCTCGGCACGGACGACGCGGACGCCGGGCGGGCATTCGCCGATGTCGCGCATGCCCCAGACGACGAGATCGGCATGGGCGGCGCGGGCCTCGATCTTGGCGGCTTCGATGTCGGTGAAGAATTTCGGCCGGCCGCCGATCCCGGTGAGGAAGCGGGTGGCGGCGCGGCGTTTCCACCTGGAGAAGCCGACGCAGACGGCGCCGCGATTGTCGAAGTGGCGATCGCGCTGCAGGGCGAGGCGCTCGATGGCGGTTTCGAAGTCGATTTCCTTGTCGGTGACCGGGTCGAGCCAGCGGCAATAGTCGAAATAGACGGCGGCGGCGAAGGCCTCGCGGGTGAGGCCGGGCTGGCGGCGGGCGATCCGCTCGAATCGGTCGTCGGTCAGGCCCCAGCCGGCATAGAAGGCGCGGCCGAAGCAGGTGACCGGCACGCCGGCGAGCATGGCCTCCATGCCGAACTGGCTGGAGACGACATAGACCCGGGCGGCGATGTCGATGAGCGACCACGGGTTGACGTCGGCGTTGATGACGCGAACCGGGAATTCATGGGCGCATTCGGCGAGATAGCCGCGCTTGGCGCCGGCGTTGGTCTCGGGGTGGACCTTGACGGCCACGGTCGCATCGGGGTTTTCGGCGATGGCGGCGGCGAGCATGGCGCGAAAGGTCCCGGCGTCGGCGCCGGCGCCGGCGACCGAGGCATCGCCGAAGGTCTGGTCGATGACGATGACGACCGGCCGGTCCGATGGCAGGCCGAGGCGGGTTGGATCGCGATCGGGCGCGTGGTTGTACTTGGAGAGGCGCAAGGCGCGCAGCCGATCGAGGGCGGCGGCGGCGCGGTCATGGTCGCGATCCGGGTCGGCGAGACGGGCGAAGAGATGGCGTTCGAGGTCGCTCGGGCGCGAGGCGTCATAGTAGACGCCGGTGGCATCGACGATCCAGCCGACGCGGGGTTCGTCCGGACCGGGGCGGACGGAGCGGAGAAAGCCATCCTCGAGGCGCAGGAACGGGATGCGCCGGGCATTCGCCGCCAGCGACAGGCCAAGGCCGTTTTCCTTGTTGCCCCAAGCGGCGACGAAATCCACCTGCCGCAGAAACCAGCGATGCACGCGCACGGGGCGGGCGTGCAGCAGCGTCGTCAGGGCGCGGCGCCGGCGCAGCAGGCCGGCCGAGCCAATGCCGACGCGATAGGGCGACGGGCTGCGTGTCGTCGGCCAGGCCTTGGCATCGGCGAGCGGATCGCCGGTCGGGCCGATGCCGAGCAGGCGTTCGGCGACGTCGGCGGCGAGGCGCGGCCAGGTGCCGCGCAGGTAGAAGCTGCCCGGCAGCAGGGCGCTGTGGACGATATGGGCGGCGAAGCGGCGCATGACGACCGGGTCGACGACGACCGGCGCGCGCCAGAAACGGTCGAGATCGGCGGGCCCGTCGGGGCGCGGGGTCAGGCCATCGACGTGATAGAGCGCCTCGCCGAAGGCCATGACCGGAACGCCGTCGCGCAGGGCGGCAAGGCCGGCGGTGGAATTGATGGTGACGAGGCCGTGGGAACGGCGGGCGAGCGGCGAGATCGGGCCGACCTGCAGATAATCGACCCGCGCCTCGATGCCGAGTTGCGACGCCATGTGGCGGATGACGCGGCGGTGATTGCCGTGACCGATGTCGAGTGGATGGGCCTTGATCAGCAGGCGGTGATCGGCGGGGGCATGGGCGGCGAAGGAGCGCATGACCATGTCGAGAAAACTCTCGTTGGTCCAGCCGCGGCCGTGGCGCACCAGCTGCATGTCGTCATGGACCTGCAGGGCGAGCATGAAGAAGGGCGGATGATCCGCTGCGGTCAGGCGGGCGATGATGGCGGCATCGCGGCGGCGACCGAGGGCGCGGCGGATGAACGAACGGTTCCACAGGAAGAATTCGATGACGAGCGGGCGGCGGCGGTGGTGGACATAGCCCGGAAACAGGAAGCGGCTGAGGTGATAGGCATTGTAATAAATGGTGGCGATGATGCCCATGACGCCGGCATCGGCGGGCAGGCGCGGCACCCGCGGCAGGGCCGGCTGTTCGGCATCGCGGCGGAACGAGCGCGGCAGCGCGGAGTTGGCGTTGACGCCGTCACGCTCCAGCGTGACGTAGTCGGGGCGGATATAGCCTTCCTCGAAACACCAGACGGTGATGCCGCGCGCCTTGGCGGCGGCCATGGCGGCGAGATGAATCGGGCGCTCGTCGCCGATCAGGATGATGCAATCGGGGCGCCACTCGTCCAGCAGCCGGTTGAAGTAACGGGAGAAGTCGCCATCCGGAACCCGTGCGACCTCGCAGCCGGTCCCGAGGGCGAACAGGTAGTCGCCGCCGTTGAAGACAAGACAGCGGGCCTCGAAACCGAGCTTGGCGAGCCGTGAGCGGAGGTTGCCGAAAAAGCCGCCGATCGGACCCTGGAGGAGCAGAACACGTTTGGTCATGTTTCTTCAGGCAACAGGGAAATGCGGGCAAAGTGCTTGCTGGTGAAGGTCGAGAAGAATCTAACGCAGCGTCAGGTCTGTGTCCTTTTCGCGTGACGCAGCTTAGCTGAAGCGGGAGAACAGGGGCAAATGAAATTGCGCCGACGCGCGTTTCTTCACTCGAAACATGGCTTCGGTGGTCGGTTCAACCGGTTGACGGCCGTTGCGGGCCGGTTTTCCGCCCGTTGAGGTCGCTGTCCGGGGCGCGACCGGCACCGCTGGCGCGGTGCCGGCCTGGTGGCGGCGGGACGCGGCCGGCCGGGATCAGCCGGTTTCGCCTTCCTTGATCGGCGGCTGGAAGGTGAGGCCCATGTCCCAGGGGAAATAGATCCAGGTGTCCTGGCTCACCTCGGTGATGAAGGTGTCGACCAGCGGACGGCCCATCGGCTTGGCGTAGACGGTGGCGAAATGGGCCTTCGGCATCATGTCGCGCACGACCTTGGCGGTCTTGCCGGTGTCGACGAGGTCGTCGATGATCAGGATGCCGGCGCCGTCGCCACCGGCGAGGTGGATCAGGTTGGGGCTGACCTCCTTGATCACCTTCAGTTCCGACTGGCTCTTGTAGTCGTGGTAGCTGGCGACGCAGACGGTTTCGATCAGGCGGATGCCGAGTTCGCGGGCGACGATCGCCGCCGGCACCAGGCCGCCGCGGGTGATGGCGACGATCGCCTGCCACTGGCCCTGTCCCGACAGACGCCAGGCAAGGGCGCGGGCATCGCGGTGGAACTGGTCCCAGGAAACCGGAAATGCCTTGGGGGCGCCCGAACCGGCCATGTTGAAATCCTCTCGTCGTTCTTGGTCTTGGGTCTGGTCGTGAGTGTCGCGCGTCCGGTCAGGCGGTCTCGGCCTTGATCCGGGTCAGCATGGCCTCGATCGCGGCGGCGGCGGGGGCAAGCAATTCGGGATCGCGGGCGCGAACGACGATATTGGTGCCATAGCGCTTGGCGCCGTCGAAATAGGGGTAGGAGCCGATGATGGTGCCGGGATGGGCCTTGGCGATCTCGCCGAGCGGGGTGGCGATCAGGCCTTCGCCGATGACGGCATCGATGGTGACGCTGTCGAGCTTGCGGCCGCCCTTCAGCGTCGGGGCGACGGCATCGAGCATGGCCTGCATGATCGAGGGAACGCCGGCCATGACGTGGACGTTCTCAAGGCGGAAGCCGGGGGCCTTCGACACCTTGTTCTCGATCAGCTCGGCGCCGAACGGGATGCGGGCCATGCGCAGGCGGGCCTCGTTGAGGTCGGCCTCGGTGTAGCGCTCGCGCAGGATGGCGACGGCGCGCGGGTCGTGGTCGATGCCGACACCGAAGGCGGCGGCGATGGAATCGGCGGTGATGTCGTCATGGGTCGGGCCGATGCCGCCGCAGGTGAAGACATAGGTGTAGCGGGCGCGCAGGGTGTTGACCGCCTCGGCAATCATCTCCGGCACATCGGGCACGACGCGGACTTCGCGGGTGTCGATGCCCATGGCGGTGAGATATTCGGCGATATAGCCGATGTTCTTGTCCTTGGTGCGCCCGGACAGGATCTCGTCGCCGATGATGACGATGCCGGCGGTAACGATCTCGGCGCCGGCGGGCGGGCTCTCGGGCTCGGTCGACATGGGGGCCTCGGTTTCAGCGCCGCGGGTTGTCGCGCGCGGTGTCCGTCGGACCCGAAGGAGCGCGGCGGACGTCGCCCCATCGCGTAGCGCAGTCCGCGCCGGCATTCAACCGAATGCGCCGGGATTTTACGCCGCCGCCGGCTGCCACGACCAGAGCCAGTCGTAGCGGCTGGCGAGACGATCCGGGCCGAGCAGCTTGAGCCCGAGGTCGCGGGCATGGGCGGCGATGCCGCCGAGGTGGTAGACCTTGCCGTTGCGGGCACCTTCGCCAAGGATGCGGACGACGCGGGCCTTGCGCGCCTGCTCGTAGGCCTTGAACGCGGCGGGGACGGAAACCGGCTTGGCGAGTTCGCCGGCCAGCACCCAGGCATCCTCGATCGACATGGCGGCGCCCTGGGCGAGGAACGGCAGGGTCGGGTGGCAGGCGTCGCCAAGCAGGGTGACGCGATCCCTGGTCCAGGTGAAATCCGGCGAGGTGCCGCACAGCGCCCACTTGACCCATTGGCTCGGGGCGGAGATCAGCGATGCGGCGGGTTCCGGCCATTCGGCGAGGCGGGCGATCACCTCGGCGCGCTCGGCCGGATGCGACCAGCCTTCGCCGACCCACGGGTCGCGAACCACGGCGACGAGATTGATCTCCTCGCCGCCACGCAGCGGATAATGCACCAGATGCGCCTTTTCCGACATCCACAAGCCGATCTTGTTGCGGATCTCGGGCGGCGTCTCGGCGGCGGGAATGGTGGCGCGGTAGGCGGTGTTGCCGGAATAGAGCGCCGGGGCGCCGGCGAGCACCTTGCTGCGCACGGCGGAGCGGACGCCGTCGGCGCCGACCAGGCCGTCGGCGGTGAGCGTCTCGGTCAGGCTGAGGACGAGGCGGACGCCTTCCGCCAGGGTCTCGACATCGGTCACCGGGGTGTCGAGGTGCAACTTGATCGCCGGATTGGCGTTGACCGCGTCGAGCAGGGCGCGCTGCAGATCGGCGCGATGGACGACGAGATAGGGAGCGCCGTAGCGCCGGGCGAAGCCGTCACCGATCGGCATGGTCACCAGCGGCGCCCCGCTTGAGGCGACGGAATGCACCTCAAGCGATTCGGGCACGACAGCGCGGGCGGCAATGGTGTCGAGAAGCCCGAGACGGCGCAGGATGCCGGTGGCATTGGCCGCCAGCTGCAGGCCGGCGCCGACCTCGCTCAATTGCGGCGCCCGTTCGCACACCGTCACCGACATGCCCCTGGCAGCGAGAGCGAGGGCGGCGGTCAATCCGCCAATGCCGGCTCCGGCAATGGCGATGTGGCGTCGGGTGGTCATGGCGACGGCAAGACCTCAGGCAGCGGCAGCGTTGACCTTGGCAAGGCAACCGGCCGGCTTGGTTTCGGTCGCCTTCAGGCTGGAATCGTACTTGTAGAGGGTCGAGCAATAGGGGCAGACCTTCTCGCTGTCGGACCCCATGTCGAGAAACACGTGCGGATGGTCAAAGGGCGCGTTGGCGCCGATGCACATGAATTCCTTGACGCCCACATGCACCACGGGCGCGCCCGCGTCGTTGGCGAAGTGAGGCACAATCGCGTCTGCCATCCCCGGTCTCCAGGCAAGTCAAGAAGGTGCCGAGCCCCCGTCCGGGTCGGCATTGCATGAAAGAGGCATACTCCCTGAGGAACCGGAGGGCAACCGCATCTAAAGATGATGTCGGCGGTTTCGTCCTGACGCGATGTCGCGGGGCACTCAAGCTGAGTCAAGCGGCGGGGAAATGAGAATATCGCATGACCGGCCCGGGCATTCCCGGCGTTTTGCCGGCCGGCGGAATGTGTATGCTGGCGGCCACGATGAAACACCGACTGATCACGCCCCACACCAGCTTGCGGACCGTCTCGATGCAGCATTTCAATTCCGATGGCGTCGACATCGCCTATCTCGACCGTGGCGAGGGCGAGCCGATCGTGCTGGTGCACGGCTTCGGCTCGTCGGCGCATGTCAACTGGGTCTATCCGGGCTGGGTCGACGGGTTGATGAAGGCCGGGCGGCGGGTGATCGCGCTCGACAATCGCGGCCACGGCCATTCGGGCAAGCCGCACGATCCGGCGCAGTATCACTCGGCGACGTTCATGGCCGAGGACGTGCGGCGGCTGATGGACCATCTCGGGCTCGAGCGCGCCGACGTGATGGGCTATTCGATGGGGGCGTGGATCTCGGCCTATCTCGCCATCGCGCATGGGGCGCGACTGCGGTCGGTTACCTTCGGCGGGCTCGGCATCGCCATGGTCAAGGGGCTCGGCGCACAGGAGGCGATCGCCGCCGGGCTCGATGCCGACAGCGACGACGAGGTCACCAATCCGGTGGCGCGGACCTACCGGGCATTCGGCAAGCAGACTGGCTCGGACCTGAAGGCGCTGGCGGCCTGCATGCGTGGTTCGCGCCAGCCGGTGCCGGCGGAGGCGCTGGGGCGGCTGCGGCTGCCGGTGCTGGTGGCGGTCGGCACCAAGGACCTGATCGCCGGATCGGCGCGGGAGCTGGCCGATCTGATCCCGGGGGCGGCGGTGCTGGACATTCCCGACCGCGACCACATGCCGGCGGTCGGCGACAAGGTCTACAAGGCGGGTGTGATCGAGTTCCTGGGGCGGCGGCCATGAGGGCACGGGCAATCGAATTCACCGGGGCGCACGACAACCGGCTGGTGGGCGACCTTTATGCCGGCGAGCATTGCGACGGCGTGGCGTTGTTTCTTCACGGCGGCGGCCAGACCCGGCATGCGTGGGATTCGGCGGTGCGGCGGCTGGCGCTGCGCGGCATGGCGACGATCGCGCTCGATCAGCGCGGCCATGGCGACAGCGCCTGGGTGGGGTCGGGGCATTATGCCTTCGAGGACTATGCCGCCGATCTGGCGCGGGTGTCGGCGGCGATCGTCGAGCGGTTCGGGCGGCGGCCGCTGGTGGTCGGCGCCTCGCTCGGCGGCATTGCCGGGTTGATGGCCGAGGGCGAGGCGGCGGCGCCGCTGGCGGAGGCGCTGGTGCTGGTCGACATCGTGCCGCGCATGGACCCGAACGGCGTCAGCCGCATCCAGGGCTTCATGCGCGACCGGGTGGCGGAAGGGTTCGGATCGATCGAGGAAGCGGCCGAGGCGGTGGCGGCCTACCTGCCGCACCGGCCGCGACCGAAGTCGTTGTCGGGCCTGGCGAAGAACCTGCGGCAGTCGGAGGACGGCCGCTGGCGCTGGCATTGGGACCCGCGCTTTCTCGACGGGCCGCGGCCGATCAACACCGGCATGGAGACGCTGGTCGATCGGCTGGAAGCGGCGTCGCGGCGGCTGCGGCTGCCGGTGCTCTTGGTGCGCGGCGGGCAGTCCGAGCTGGTGTCGGAGGACGATGCGAGGGCGTTCCTCGATCTGGTGCCGACGGCGGAGATGGCGGACGTGTCCGGCGCCGGCCACATGGTGGCGGGCGACCGCAACGACGTGTTTGCCGAGGCGGTGTTCGGATTTGTCGAGCGGTTGACGGGTACCTAGAGAAATCTGTTTATATTCAATGTGTTGAGTATTATTGCTGAAGTTCAGATTCTGAGTCGGCGGCGGCTGGCGGTTGAAGTTTTGATTCAGAATCCGTCGGTTCCTCAAGTTCAGAATCCGATTCCGCCAGCCGAGGGCGGTGATTCACGTGTTTCGATTTAAGGTGCTGAATTCGCACAGGGTTCGCTTTGCCCGGCGGGTTTGTCCTCGCAATTCGATTCAGCCTTGCGCGCGGGGGCGAGGAAACTGATTCCGGAAACCAAGCCAACCCTCTGGCGGGGCTTGGAAAAGTTAAAGGCCGACCGTCTTGCGACGGCCGGCCTTCGATGCGAGCCCGGTCTAGGTGGGGACGGGGAGGGTGGGGACGCGACCGAGCCCGCAAACCGTGAAATGGTTTGACCTTCCGTCTGGTATCGGGTCCGTCAGCGCAGGGCGGTTTCGACCGGCCGCGCCGCGACGGATTCCCATCGTGCCGAGTTGGACGCCGACTGCCGCTTGACGAAGGTGTAAGCGGTGCGGCTCCAGGGCAGAACCGTGGGGTTCTGGTTGTCGAGGATCATGTCGCCCTTGTCGGTGCGGGCGGTGAGGACGGCGTGGCCGTCGCCCTTCTCATCCCGCACGACGGTGATCAGCAGCGCCGAGTCCGGCCAGCCACGGTCCATCAGCACCTTGCGCTTGAGAAGGACGTAGTCCTCGCAGTCGCCGCGCTTGTTTTCCGGGTAGGTCCACCATTCGACCACGCCGAAATTGTCCTGGTCGGTGACCGGCTCGATCGAATTGTTGACCTGCTCGTTGACGCGCACCAGCTCGTCCCAGCGCGCCTTCGACAGCGCCATGACGGCATTGCTGGAGCGCGGCTGACAGTCGGCCGGATTTTCCCGGCAGAACTGGACGAAGCCCATCGGGGCCGTCGTGGTGCCGCGAACCTCCATGTAGCGGGTGCTCTCGACCGCCTTGGCCTGATGCACCGCCACCGGCGAAACCGAAAGCATAAAAGTCGCAATACTTGCGATCCCGACTTTCCTTGGCATGTTTTGTCCTCTCCCATCCACGTTTGAGAGATTGACATGGGCATTTTGACTTCAAGAAAAGATCGGAATTGACATTTGAATTGAGTTTTACTTGAATTTTATTCAAATGAGCGAAAAGTTTGATTCAAATTGCATGTATCTGCAAAATTATCATATATATCAACGTGATGACGCCTTTTCGCCTTTATTGCCTCCCGGGGATTGTGAGGTTTTCGTGGCGTGCCAATGTCGAAATCGCGCGCCAGCGTGGTCTACCGGAGGTAAATGCGGCCGATAAAGATAGTCCAAAGCTCTTTGCCTCAGTAAAACGAATAGCTTCCGGGCTTGCCGAACGGGATGGAATCACGTTGCATTCCGGCCGGTCGGCGCCGTGGCGCAACGGCGTTAATCGTGGCGGAAATCCGGGGGGCGATCCAACTGCCGCGGCGTTCGTGGCCTCGTCCGGGGGCGATCCGGCGGCGCGCGATGCGGCAAGGGACAGCCGATCGGCGATAAACTTTCGCCGGAAGGGGCGGATTTCCGTTGCCGTCGTGATGTCGCCATGATTGCCGGGTTCAGGCTTTTGGCCTATCCCTCCATGCACTTCTCGTCGATCTCAAGCAGCGAGTCCTCCATGCCTTCTGGCCTCAATCGCCGTGACGTCCTGACCACCGCCCTTGCCGGGGCCTTCGCGGCTGTCATTGCCGGACGCCCGGACGAGGCGGCGGCGACGCCGCTGACCTATGGACCGGCCAAGCCGTTCTCCTATGCCCAGTTGGTGAAACGGGCGCAGGAGATGGCGAAGGCGCCCTACGTGGCGCCCTACAAGCCGGCGCCGTCGATCGTCGAGAAGATCGACTACGACGCCCATGGCAAGATCCGGTTCAAGCGCGACTACTCGATGTTCGTCGACGGCGACGGCCTCTATCCGGTGTCGTTCTTCCACCTCGGCCGGTTCTTCGGCAAGTCGGTGAAGATGCACGCGATCGAGGGCGACAAGGCGCGCGAGGTCATGTACTCGGGCGACTATTTTGACATGCCGCCGGACAGCCCGGCGCGCGGCCTGCCGCCGGATGCGGGCTTTGCCGGCTTCCAGCTGCGTGAATCGAAGGCGCGGCCGGATTGGAAGACCCAGGACTGGGTCGCCTTCCTCGGCGCCTCGTACTTCCGCGCCATCGGCGCGCTGAACCAGTACGGCATCTCGGCGCGCGGCCTGGCGATCGATGTCGCCGCGCCGAACCCGGAGGAGTTCCCCGACTTCAGCGAGTTCTACATCCAGCCGGCGACCGCCGAGGGCGCGCCGGTGGTGATCCATGCGCTGCTGACCGGGCCGTCGATCGCCGGCGCCTTCAAGTTCGCCATCCGGCGGACGGAGGGCTGCGTGATGGACATCGAGTCGGCGCTGTTCGTGCGCAAGGACATCTTCCGCCTCGGCATCGCGCCGCTGACCTCGATGTTCTGGTATGGCGAGTATAACCGGCCGGCGCAGTTCGACTGGCGGCCGGAGGTGCACGATTCCGACGGGCTCGGCCTGATCACCGGCGCCGGCGAGCGGATCTTCCGGCCGCTCAACAATCCGGGGCGGATCCTGGTCAACTCGTTCGTCGACAGCAACCCGCGCGGCTTCGGGCTGGTGCAGCGCGACCGCAACAACGAGAACTATCTAGACGGCGTCAATTACGAGCGTCGCCCGACCCTGTGGGTCGAGCCGATCGGCGGCTGGGGCGAGGGCTCGGTGCAGCTGGTCGAGATCCCGACCGACGACGAGATCCACGACAATATCGTGGCGATGTGGGTGCCGAAGAACCCGGTCAAGGCCGGCGACAGCTTCGACTTCAAGTATCGGCTGCACTGGGTGGCGGACGAACCGTTCGCCGCCGCCAACCTGGCCAAGTGGACGGCGCTGCGCGTCGGCCGCGGCGGGCAGGCCGGGCGCGACCGGCCGAAGGGCTACACCAAGTTCGTGCTGGAATATGGCGGCGACGCGCTGGCGGCGCTGGCCAAGGATGCCAAGATGGAACCGGTGATCACGGTTTCGCGCGGCAAGACCTCGTATGTGTTCATCGAGCCGGTGCCGTGGACCAAGCGCCACCGCCTGCATTTCGACGTGCAGTATGACGGCGACGAGCCGATCGACATGCGGGCCTTTGTCAAGGTCGGCGACAATCCGGTGACCGAGACCTGGCTCTACCAGCTGCTGCCGGGCGCGCTCGGCGAGGGCCTGAAGGTGCCGGGCTGATACGGCGGCATTCGGCGAGGCCGTCTTGCGACGACCTGCCCACGCTTGGGCAAGCACCGGGGGGGCGGCGGAGCGGGCGTTGGTCGGGGCGGGCGGTCGGTCGCGTTGATGTCGACAAAGCGGGGGCGCCGCCAATGGCCGCGCCCCCTTTCGATGGCGCCGACTATGGCGCGGTCGCGTCGGCGGCAACGCCGATCTGGTATTCCGGCCGGCCGCCGAGAATGGCATAGGCGCGTTTGCCGGTGGCTTCCCAGAGATTGAACATGCGGGTCTCTCCGAGCATCAATCCGCGATCCTCGGGGCTGCCGAACCAGGCAAATTGATCGATGAAGCTCGCAAGGCGATCGGTGGCGAAGGTGGCCGGTCGGGTGGTGACGACGATCGGCATGATCTTGAACAGATGATGGCCGAACGGATTGAGGCTGAGCTTGGCCGGCTTGGTCGGGCTCGGATCGGCGCTAATCGTCTGGCTGGTCGATGCCTTGAAGGCACCGGTCGAGGCGTTGAAATAGGTGATGCCGCTCCACACCGTCAGCGGCGGGAAGGTATCGTTCAGCCCCATGTAGTAGAGCTCGATCGCCGAGAACGGCTTGTTGTTGATCGACTGGCCATAGGCAAAGCCGCCATTGGGTCGCGTGTAGTCGGCGCCGATCTTGAAATCCTCGGTCCGGGTGACGTCGCCGGTTTCGGCGACGATGCTGTTGGGCGAGGAGCCGGACTTGAGGAACCGTTTGGTTTTCAATTGGTTCACGTCCGGGCATTCGGTTCCCTGGCACAGAAACTGAGATTTGAAGCCGGCCCGGTAGCAATAGGGCGGCAGGGGCGTCGCCGTGTCCTGGCTCGTCACCCAGGCCGAAATCAGTGCGGGGGAGCCGCCGAGGAAGCGGTCGAAGCTGCCCTTGTTCGGATCTGTCCTCGCCTTCCAGGTCGCATAGCCGGCGCCATCACAGCTGAGCGTGCCGCCAAGCGGGCAGGTGTATTGGCCGTTGGCCTGATCGCAGGCGACAAACGCCGACGGCATGCGGACCTCGGACAGGGCGTTGGGCATCAGGGCGGTATAGCCGCCCAATTGTCCGCCGGCGTTTGAAATGCCCCAATGGCCACATTCCGTGCAATTGCCCTTGCCGACGGGGAACGGACCGCGCTGGTCGTCCCACGACCAGGTGTCGATCGCGTAATTGGCCCAGCGATGCATGAACTCGTGCAGGGTCGGGCCGTACTGGAGCGCCTCGACGAACTGGAAGGTCACAACGCTCGCGCCATTCGCCGATGAGGGGATGTGATGGTGGGCGGTGGCGGGGAGCGCCAAGGCGGGCGTAACCGGCGTGGTTTTGGCTCTGGCCGCATTGATCGCTGTTGCAACGTCATCGTTGGCTTTGGACTCGGCCTGTGTCCGATCGGCGGTGAGAAACACAAATTCTGTTTCGGCAAGGTTCAGGCACTGTTTCAGCTTGGTCAGGATATCGCTGTCGTCCGGCGCGGTCGGGTTTGTGGCCGAGGCGGTGATGGTCACCGGCAGGCCGGAAAACTTGGTGAATTCCGCGTCCGAGACCGCAAGCGACATGACCTGCACGAATCGATTGTTCACATAGCGGGTGTGGATGGTCAGCTCGCTGCCGCCGCAGGTCAGCTTGCGCGACCGTGCCTCGCGCCGCTCATAGGCGTCGCATTGCGGCGCGCTGCCGTACCAGGGCGAGCCGGAGAAGAACATGGCATCCTGGGCATTGATGTTGCCTTGGGCGCCCATCGTCTCCAGATACATGCCGCTGTTGCAGTGGACGAAATAATTGACGTTCGGATCGGCTTCGGCGACGGCCCTGGCCTGCTCGAGCGTCAGGTTGGAGCGCCGGCTGCCGCGCTGGTTGTCCCAGGTGCCGCGACTGTCCAGCACGGCCCCCTTGTATTGCGCCACTCCGGGGACCTTGACCCAGGGCTCGGTCTGCGCCGAGGCGTGCGAGCCCGACGCGGCCAGAACAATCAGACCCATCAGTCCAACAACCAAGCGATTCTTGAGTATCATGAATGCCCTCCTGCAATCTTGCGGGAGAGGTTATCGTAACGTTCGACCTTAAAATTTCCAGTCGAAAATCGACAGCGAACTATTTTACAGATGCATTCCCTTTGGTCAGCTAATTGACAGAATGTTGATCCTGGCGAGCAAATCTTGCGCGACGAGGCAGGGTAACGGCGTAAACCGACTCCCCAGGTCAGCGATTGCTTCGACCAGCCTCATTCCGCGCCGATCACCGACAATGCAGTCGGGCGTCTGGATCGTGCCATGATTGGCGGGTAGGCATTGGCGAGACGTACCGAGGAAAGCATTGATGCCCGATACCCATAAATCCGAAGCGCCGAAGCCTGAGATGTCGACCACCGACAAGCGGATTCGCGCCGATGTGGTGAAGACCTTTCTCGGGGTGGCGCCGCAGCTGATCGCCTCGATCTTCATTCCGCTGACGGTCGCCGGCGTCGGCTGGTATTATACGCGCTGGCAGCAGAACGTCGCCGACCTGAAGACGATGATCGATCTCGTCACCGAGTCCGACAAGGAAAAGCGCAAGTACGGCATCGCGATGTTCGAGTACCTTTTGAAGAACGACAAGGTGCCGGTCGAGTTCGTCTATGCCCAGATCAACTTCGCCAATTCGTCGTCGGACCGGGACCTGCTGCCGATGTTCGAGGTGGCGATCCAGAATGCCGGGGCGGAAAATCCGCGCGTGTTGCAGACCTATGCCGATGCGCTGAAGCGGCTGCCGAGCCGGGTGTTCGTTCATGTGCAGAACGACAGCCAGCGGCGCTGCATCAACGGCCTGCTGGAGACGCTGAAGGACACCGACAAGGCGCAGTTCAACATCTCGGGCGTCTATGTGATTTCCAACTACCGGAACCCGGTGCACGAATTGCGGTTCCTCAAGCCGCAGGACGAGGAGCGGGCGCGGCAGTTCGGCGATCTGCTCGGCGGGCTCGGCATCAAGACCGAGGTGAAGGACCTGACCGCCTGGGGGGCGACGGCGCGCTTCGTGCGGCCGAACACGTTCGAGCTGTGGTTCGGCGACGGCGTGGTCGCCGATGGCTGCGGGGTGTGAGGCGGGCGTCATCCACAGGCTGAGGCTGGGAGCGGTTGGCGTCGGGGCCGGGCGCGGGCTATGGTCCGCCTCCCTTTGGCAGCAGTGGACGAGTCCCTCATGAGCACATTGCAGGATCAGATCGCCGCGATCATTGCCGCGGAAATCTCGGCCAAGCCGGGGCAGGTGGCGGCGGCGGTGGCGTTGCTGGACGAAGGTTCGACGGTGCCGTTCATCGCGCGCTATCGCAAGGAAGCGACCGGCGGGCTCGACGATACGCAATTGCGCACGCTGGAGGAGCGGCTGACCTACCTGCGCGAACTGGAGGCGCGGCGGAAGTCGGTGATCGATTCAATCCGCGCTCAGGGCAAGCTGGCGCCGGACCTCGAGGCGAAGTTGCTGGCGGTGACGACCAAGGCCGAGCTGGAAGATCTCTACCTGCCGTTCAAGCCGAAGCGGCGGACCAAGGCGGAGATCGCGCGCGAGAAGGGGCTTGGGCCGCTGGCGGAGCTGATCCTCGCCGATCGCTCGGTCGATCCGCAGGCAGCGGCGGCGGGTTTCGTCACCGAGGCGGTGGCGGACGTCAAGGCGGCGCTTGAAGGCGCGCGCGACATCCTGGTCGAGAGCTTTGCCGAGAATGCCGAACTGGTCGGGTCGCTGCGCGGCCACATGAAGGCGAGCGCGGTGATGCGGGCGAGCGTGGTGCCGGGCAAGGAAGCGGCCGGCGAGAAGTTCGCCGACTATTTCGACCATCGCGAACGCTGGGCCAGCGTGCCGAGCCACCGGGCGCTGGCGATGCTGCGCGGGCGCAATGAGGAAGTGCTGGCGCTGGAACTGGAAATCGACGCCGACGTCAGCGATCCGGTGAAGCCGGTGGAGCGGATGATCTGCGCCGCCTACCGGATCGATCCGCGCGGCGGGGCGGCGGACCAGTGGCTGCAGGGCGTGGCGCGCTGGGCGTGGCGGGTGAAGCTGCAGCTGTCGCTGTCGATCGACCTGATGGGGGAGATGCGCGAGCGGGCCGAGGAGGAGGCGATCCAGGTTTTTGCCCGCAATCTGAAGGACCTGCTGCTGGCGGCGCCGGCGGGGCCGCGCGCGACGATGGGGCTCGATCCCGGCATCCGCACCGGCGTCAAGGTGGCGGTGGTCGATGCTACGGGCAAGCTGGTCGACACCTCGACCGTCTATCCGTTCCAGCCGCGAAACGACATCATGGGGGCGCTGGCCGAATTGAAGCGGCTGGCGCTGAAGCACAAGGTCGAGTTGATCGCCATCGGCAACGGCACAGCGAGCCGGGAGACCGACCGGCTGGCGGCGGAGCTGATTTCCGGCCTGAGCGTCAAGCCGATGAAGGTGGTGGTGAGCGAGGCCGGCGCCTCGGTCTATTCGGCCTCGGCGGTGGCGGCGGCGGAAATGCCGGACGTGGACGTGTCGCTGCGCGGCGCGGTATCAATTGCCCGGCGGTTGCAGGATCCGCTCGCCGAACTGGTGAAGATCGAGCCGAAATCGATCGGTGTCGGCCAGTACCAGCACGACGTCGACCAGGGGCGGCTGGCGCGTTCGCTTGACGCGGTGGTCGAGGATGCGGTGAATGCCGTCGGCGTCGACGTCAACATGGCATCGGCGCCGCTGCTGGCGCGGGTGGCAGGCGTCGGGCCGGGCATTGCCGAGGCGATCGTGGCGCTGCGCAACGAGAACGGGCCGTTCAAGGCGCGCAAGGACCTGTTGAAGGTGCCGCGTCTCGGTCCGAAGACGTTCGAGCAATGCGCCGGCTTCCTGCGAATCGCCAATGGCGCCGAGCCGCTGGATGCCTCGTCGGTGCACCCGGAAGCCTATGGCGTGGCGCGGCGGATCATCGCGGCGTGCGGACGCGACATTCGCCAGATCATGGGCGACACGGCGCTGTTGAAGAGCATGAACCCGGCGAAGTTCGTCGACGAGAAATTCGGCCTGCCGACGGTGCGCGACATCCTGTCAGAGCTGGAAAAGCCCGGACGCGATCCGCGCCCGGCGTTCAAGACCGCGACATTCGCCGAGGGCGTCAACGAGATCGCCGACCTGAAGCCGGGGATGGTGCTGGAAGGCACGGTCACCAACGTCGCCAATTTCGGCGCCTTCGTCGATATCGGCGTGCATCAGGACGGGCTGGTGCACATTTCGCAATTGGCCGACCGGTTCATCAAGGACCCGAGCGAGGTGGTGAAGGCCGGCGACGTGGTCAAGGTGCGAGTGGTCGAGGTCGACGCCAAGCGCAAGCGCATCGCGCTGTCGATGCGCAAGGACGACGGGCAGGGCGCCGGCCGGCCCGCCGGCGGGGCAGGGGCAACCCGCCCGGGCGGCGCGACATCGCAACGATCGTTCCCGCCGCCGCAAGCCAAGACAACGCCTGCATCGCCCGGCGCGCTCGGCGCGGCACTGATGGATGCCCTGCGCAAGAAGTGACGGCGCGGGGGAATTCGGCGGGCGGAGCCAACCGGAGAATTGTCCGGGGCGGGGCGGGCTTTGCTAGCATGTCGGTCGGGTTGAACGCGCGAAGTGAGTCGGGATGAAGGTCGGGATCGAGATCGGGACGACGGAACGGGGCGAGGGGTTCAAGCTCGACCTGGAGGAGTTGCTCTCGACGCGACTGCTGGTGCAGGGCAATTCCGGCTCGGGCAAGTCGCACCTGTTGCGGCGGCTGCTCGAACAGTCGGCCGAGCACGTGCAGCAATGCATCATTGATCCGGAAGGCGATTTCGTCACGCTGGCCGAGCGTTACGGCCATGTGGTGGTCGATGCCGAGCGCAGCCCGGCGGAACTGGCCAAGATCGCCACCCGCATCCGCCAGCACCGGGCCTCAGTGGTGCTCGATCTGGAGGGGCTCGACGCCGAGGAGCAGATGCGCTGCGCGGCGCATTTCCTCAACGGGCTGTTCGATGCGGACCGGGCGGCGTGGTATCCGATGCTGATCGCGGTCGACGAGGCGCAGCTGTTCGCGCCGGCGATCGCGGGCGAGGTGTCGGACGAGGCGCGCAAGCTGTCGCTGGGGGCGATGACCAACCTGATGTGCCGCGGCCGCAAGCGCGGGCTTGCCGGCATCATCGCGACGCAGCGCCTGGCGAAGCTCGCCAAGAACGTCGCGGCGGAAGCGTCGAACTTCCTGATGGGGCGGACGTTTCTCGATATCGACATGGCGCGGGCGGCCGACCTTCTCGGGCTGGAGCGGCGGCAGGCGGAAGCGTTCCGCGACCTCAATCCGGGGCAATTCGTGGCGCTGGGCCCGGCCCTGTCGCGGCGGCCGGTGCCGGTGAGGATCGGCGATGTGGAGACGGCCGGGCGCAGCGGCCGGCCATCGCTGATGCCGTTGCCGGAGGTGACGCGGGATGCGCTCGAGGGGCTGATCTTCCAGGGCGGCGACGAGGTGCCGCCGGCGCCGCAGCTGCGCCCGCGACCGGTGCGGACCGCCGAGCTGATCGAGAAGGTGGAGACGGCGCGGCCGCCGGAGCCGAGCGATCTGGAGCCGGAGGCCGATCCGCGCACGCGCGAGGAGAAGGAAGCGGCGATTGAGGCGATCTATGCCGAGGTGCTGGCCGACGCCGAGACGGCATTCCGGCCGATCGCGCTGATCTATCAGGACTTTCTGTTTCATTGCCGGGTGAGGAAGCTCGCCGGGATGGCGCATGACCTGCCGGTGTTCCGCCGGCGGCTGGCGCTGGGGCGGGCGGGGATCGATCCGCTGGCCGGCGACGAGGCCTGGCAGCAGGTGCTGGCGGTGTCGGAGGGGCTGCCGGAGGAGATGCAGGGCGTCTATCTGATGCTGGCGCGGGCGGCGCGCGAGGGGGCGCCCTGCCCATCGGACCAGGTGCTGGCCAACGCCTATGGCAGTCATTCGAAATCGCGCGGGCGCTGGCTGCTGACGTTCATGACCGAGCGCGGGCACATCACCTGCGACACGGATTTTCGCGGCAATCGCAGCGTCTGCATCGCCGGCGTCGGCTGGCGCACGGCGGTGACCGGGGCGGACGGGGTGGAAAAGCCGGCGCGCCGGGCATTCGTGTCGCGGCGGGCGGCGGAGTGAAGCGGACGAACGGCCGCAGCGGCGCGCGAGACCGGGCCGATGCTTGATTGTCGGGCGCGTGGGCGATACTGATCGTTGTTCACTCTGGACGACGGACGCATGCAAGCGAGGCCGGCGATGTTCGATGCGATGGTTTTCGCCGGCGGCGGCAATCGGTGCTACTGGCAGGGCGGTTTCGTCGAGGCACTGCGTCAGGAGGCGGATCTGGCGCCGCGTCTGGTGGTCGGGGCCAGCGCCGGGGCATTCGCGGCGAGCTACTCGTTGCTCGGCGTCGGCGCCGAGGTGCGGGCGGCGGTGATCGGGGCCTGCGAGACGGCGACGCGGAATTTCGACTGGCGGGCGATGATCGATGGCCGCCCGGCCTTTCCGGTCGCCGGGCTCTATCGCCAGCTGATGGCGGAGACGCTGACGGAGGCGCGGTTCGCGGCGCTTGCCGCCTTGACCGACCTGCGGATCGCGGTGGCGCGGCCGCCGGCGTGGTTGCCGCTGTCGCTGGCGATCACGCTGGGGATCGGGCTCTATCAGGTGGAGAAGCAGCTGTTCGCGCCGGTGCATCCCAAGGGCGGCCGACGCCTGGGGTTTGCGCCGCATTTCGCCGCGATCCGGGGGATGAGCGGTGCCGGCGAGATGATCGAGGCGTTGATGGCCAGTGCCTCGGTGCCGCCGATCATGCCGGTCGGGACGGTCGACGGGGCGCCGGCGCTGGATGGCGGGCTCGTCGACAACGTGCCGGTCGATCCGGTCGTCGACATCGAGCGGGCCGGCGGGCGGTCGCTGGTGCTGCTGACGCGGCCTTATCGGCAGGTGCCGACGGTGGCGGGGCGGGTCTATGTCCAGCCGAGCCAGCGCATTCCGGTCGGGCAATTCGAGTTGACCAATCCCGGCGGGATTCGGGCTGCCTATGAGCTGGGATTGAAGGACGGCGGGGCGTTTGCGCGGCTGTCGCGATAGCCGGCTCGCGGGCGAGGCGGGGCTGGGTCGCGATGGTCGAGCTATCGGCGCGGCGTCGGCTCGGCCATAGTGGGGACGTCCGAGCCTTGCCTTCCTTCCCCCTTGCGAGAACCGATGATGTCTTCTCCCGTTCCGGTCTTTGACGGCCACAACGACATTCTGCTGCGACTTGCCACGCGGTTTCCGGTCGGGGCAGAGGTCGATTTCGTCACCGGGCTGACGGGCGGGCATCTCGATTTGCCGCGCATGCGCAAGGGCGGGTTTGTCGGCGGTTTCTTCGCCATCTTCATTCCGCCGGTCGAGGGTTTCGACGGCGGCGACAACCTGATGCAGGGGACGAGCTACGACGTGCCGCTGCCGGCGCTGATGTCGGATCGCGATGCCCTGCCGATGGCGATGAAGCAGGCCGGCACGCTGCTGCGGATGGAGGCGGCGTCAGCCGGCGCGTTCCGTGTCTGCCGGAGCATGGCCGACATCCGGGCGGCGCGGGCGGCCGATGCGGTGGTGGCGGTGATGCACATGGAGGGGGCGGAGGCGATCAACCGGGACCTTTACGGGCTCGACGTGCTGTACCGCGCCGGCCTGCGCTCGCTCGGGCCGGTGTGGAGCCGACCGACGATCTTCGGCCACGGCGTGCCGTTCCGGTTTCCCAGTTCGCCGGATACGGGGCCGGGGCTGACCGAGACGGGCGAGCGGCTGATCCGGGCCTGCAATGACTATCGCATGGTGATCGACCTGTCGCACATCAACGAGCAGGGCTTCTGGGACGTGGCCCGGCTCAGTCAACTGCCGCTCGTCGCCACCCATTCGAATGCGCATGTGCTGTGTCCGCACGCGCGCAATCTGACCGATCGGCAATTGCATGCGATCCGCGACAGTCGCGGTATGGTCGGGCTCAACTTCGCCACCTGTTTCCTGCGTCCGGACGGGCAACTGAAGGCCGACACGCCGCTGTCGGACATGCTTGACCATCTCGACCACCTGATCGGCGAGGCGGGGATCGATCATGTCGGGCTGGGATCGGATTTCGACGGGGCGATGATCCCGGCGGCGATCGGCGACGTGGCCGGGCTGCCGGTGCTGATCGAGGCGATGCGCGGGCGAGGCTACGACGAGGCGACGATCGCCAAGCTGGCCTGCGACAACTGGCTGGCGCTGCTGGAGCGGACCTGGGGCGAATGATTCCAAGGGCCGGAGGCGCTGATGCGCCCGGCCCTTGAAGGCACGCGAATTTCCCATCTGCGTCGGCGGCATGAGAAATTCGCGTGAGGAATACCATCGGTCCTTTTCAAGGCCCGATGGTAAGACCGGTCCGCCCGCCGCGGCGCGGCCGAATGCGGATCAGCGCTTCAGCGCCGCATTGGCCTTCTCGAAGCCCTTGATCGGGACATTGAACTTCAGGCCCTCGCCGTTGGAGCCGAAGACCGTGACTTCCATCGTCTCGTTGGTCGAGAGGTCGCGCAGCATGGTGGCGTCGAGCGGCACCGCCGCGAGGCAATGGGTCGGCTCGCAGCTGGTCAGGTTGAGGATGCGCGGTTCGAGCTTGCCGAACTTCACGCTGAGGCCCTTGGTCAGCAGGATACCGGTCGGGGTCTGGAAGGCGGCGATGCCACCGGGGGCGTTGGGGTCGTTGTAGCTGACGCGCAGGGCGAAGACGACTTGATTGGTCTGGGCGCGGATCACCTGAAGCTGGCCGATGCAGACCTTGCGCGGCGTCGGGGCGATGAAGTCCTGGCAGGTGACCGTCCAGTTGTCGAACTTCAGGATTTCGGTGCGCACGGCTTCCGGTGGCGGGGTTGGGGCAGGGGCGGTCGCGGGCGCCGGGGCGGCAGCCGCCGGCTTTGCCGGCGCGGCGGCAGGCTTGGTCTGGGTTTGCGCCACGGCCGGCAGTGCGAGGGCGAGGCTGAGCGCGACGACCGCGGCCGCCAGCTTGTGAGATGCCGAATTCACCGAATTGACCATCGACGCGACCATCCATTGATCTGGTTCGCAAGGCCGCTCGGGGAACCCGGCCGGGATTTTCCAGGCGGACTCGTGCAGGCCTTGCGAAAGCGCGTAACCATCGGTGCGGCGATGGGCGAGGTCAAGGGCAAAGTGCCCGGCCGTCAATGTTGTCGACCGGCAATGTTCGGTAGCGCCGGCGTCTTGCTTCAATCGGTCAGGGCGGGGTAGCGCACCGGGCGATAGCCGCGCGCCAGCAGGGTGGAGAGCGGGTAGACATTGCGGCAGACGCGGCCGTTGCAGCCGCCGGTGGCGGCTTCCAGCACCTCGGCCTTGCGGTCCGGGGTGAAGCGGACGAACAGCATGACGTGCGAGCCGGCCTTGTTAAGGGCATCGCCGGGCTTCAGATCCCACGGGTTGCCGAGTTCCTGGGTGATGCCGGGAATGTCGCGGGTGGTGAAATGGCGCGACAGACCCCAGGTGGCGCTGACGAAGGCCGAACAGTCGACGCCGGCGACGTCGCGGCGGGGATCGTCGCGGGTGCAGACATTGCCGGCGAGGACTCCGCGCTCGACCTTGCGCTGGAACTGGGCGAGGGTGCCGAAGCAGCCCCAGCAATAGGGCACGCCGCGCACCTGCTGGCCGGCCTTGCCCTGGAGGTACCAGGGGCGGCGAATGCGCGAGAAGCCGGAGCAGCTGCTGTCGGGATCGGCGCCGTAGTTGGCCGGCGTCAGGTTCCACTTGAACGCCTCGAAGGCGAGGCCGATCTGGATCACGGCCGAGCGGGTCGACGGGCGGACGGCGGCGATCAGGCCGGCATCGTCGAAATCGTCGCCGAGGTCGGCGGAGGCAACCTTGACTGGCGCCGGCTTCAGCACCTGGCCGGTGGCGGGGCGGGCGGCGAGGTCGACGATGTTGACGGCGCTGGTGTCGGACTTGAGGAAGAAGACGTTGCCCTTTTCCGAGATGGTGACCGAGCGGCGGGTCGACGCCTGATCGGGGCTGATCGGCAGGTCGTAGATCTTGTCGAGCTTGCCCTTGGGGGTATAGCGGGCGACGTAGGTCGCGGCCTTCTGCTTGGTGTTGGTCGGGACGTTCTCGACGAAGACGAAGACCTCGCCCTTGGCGCTGACCTCCAGCACCTCGATCGAGCCGACGCGGTCGGTGACCTCGATGGCGAAGCGGGTGACGTTGAGCGGGTCGGATTGCTGGCGCAGCTCGACCACGGCGGTCTTGACGCTCTTTTGCGGGATGACGTCGATGGTGACGGCGCCGAGGCCGCGCGACGACAGGAACTGCTTGACCGGCGCCTGCAGCGCATCGGGCGTCAGGCTGCGGCCGGCGGCGGCGTCGAGCAATTCCTCGTCGCTGGCGGGGGCCTGGGAGCCCATCTGGGCAAAGGCCGAGCGGGTGACGTCGTCGACGGAGGCAACGGCGCGGGCCTCGACCTTTTCGGTCGGTGTATCCGACTTGGCGGCTTCCAGCGCGTGGACCTGCCCGTCCCAGACGAACAGGCCGGCCGACGTGGCGACGAGATCGGTCGGCTTCAGGCCTTCCGGCAGTTCAAGCGTCTTGACCGAGCCGGTGCCGGGGGAGTTCGGGTCCATCGAGATGACGCGGCCGTTGACCTGATCGAGGACATAGAGCTTGCCGTCGGGGGCGGCATAGATGGCGGAGGGGCCGGACGGTTCCTCATCGTTGCCGCCCGGCAGCACGCCGGCGGAATTGAGCCCGGTGCCGACCTTGAAGGAGCGGACGACCTTGTCCTGGGCATGGGCCGGCAGGCCGGCGAGCGGGATCGTCACGGCGGCGACCAGGGAGGCGACCAGGGCGAGGCGGCGGGTGCGGCGCGTCTCGACGGGCGGCGAGATGCGGTCGATCATGGCCATCTGGTCTCTCCTGCTCGCGGTGAAATCACAAGTCACAGCTCAAGGCTGCGTCGACGGATTGACGAAAAGGATCGAAAGATCGCCCCTGGGGTCGAAATCCTTCGCTGAAAACTGGAAGCCCGTCGGCGAAGTCTTCTGGAATTTGCCGGAAAAACACAGGGACATAATGGAATCCGCCCGAGGCTTGTCAATGGTCAACCGGAAATCGCGGATGGGACCGGCCCAGCGCGAGGTCGAGGTTATCAGGTAGTCGAGCCGCTGGGCAAAAAGGTTCGGGCTTTCGGCCGGCGCGGCCTGCTTGCGGGCGGCGAGGGCCTTGCGGATGCCGTTTTCGGTGTCCTTGTCGAGGCAGTGGGCCTTCAGGGCGGCAAGACCGGCGGGGGCGAGGCTGGTGTCGTTCAACGAGCCGGTGCCGATGATCGGCACATAGCGGATCGCGACCTTCACCGGCTTCCTCGCCGGAAACGCCTGCGACCAGTGGAAGCTCGTCGCCAGATCCCACGAGACCATGGTCGGCTGGCTGCCGGTCCAACTCGCCAGTCCGTATTCCTGATAGAACTTGCGCTTGTCGGCGGGGAGCTTTTCCAGCGTCTCGCGGGCGCGCTGGGCGACGAAGAGATTGAGCGGGACCTTGTCGGCGGCGAGCCTGGCGGTGATGTCGAGCCCGAGGATCGAGGCGTGCTGTTCGACCTTCGGTTCGAGCTTCTTGCCGTCGACGGTGATCGCGAGGCTGATGAAATTGACCGGGTCGGTCTCGTTCGGCAAGTCGTGCTCGAAATCGGCATCGGTGCCGGTCAGCGTCGGCAGCGGCACGGCGGCAATGGCGACGAGGTCGGTGTCGCCTTCGTTGACCAGTTCGTAGGTCGCCTCGATGCCGGAGGTGGCGAGCTTCAGTTCGTGGGACTTGAGCGAGATGCCGGCATTCGGCGGCAGCATCAGGCCGCCGACCGGAAGGGCGGCGCGCTCGTCCTGGGCGTGGGCGGGGCCGGCGAGGGAGGGCAGGAGGACAATGAGGCTGGCGATCAGCGCGGGGGCGAGACGAACGGACACGAGGGAACTCCGGGCTTGACGGCATAGACGGGCAGCCGGACGGCGGTCGACCACCGCCGTCGCGCCGCAACCGGCGCGGGGCAGAGGCTGGACCGGGCGGGAGCCGGGGTCAAGCAGCCGCCTTGCGCAAGGTATGGACATCGCCGGCGACCGGCTTGCCGCCTTCCATGCGCAGATTGGCGCGGGTGGTGGCGGTGAGGGTTAGGCCGGCGGCAGCGGCGGCGGCGGCGACATGGGCGCGGGTGTGGGCATAGCGGCCGTTGCCCTGATTGATGCGGAACGGCGTCGGCCAGTCGTCGGGCAGCGCCTCGACCGAGAAGATCAGCGTACCGCCGGGTTTCAGCGTCGCGGCGCAGGCGGCGAGCAGGGCAGTGAGATCGCCGAAATAGCAGAACGTGTCGGCGGAGATGACGACATCATAGGCGCCGGGGCGGGCGTGCATGCCGGCGGTGATCTCGAGCAGGTCGAGGCTGCGATAGAGCTGGCGCTGGGCGGCGCGATCGAGCATGCCGCGCGACAGGTCCATGCCATCGATGGCGCGGGTGAAGCCGGCGACCAGCGGCGCGCAAAGGCCGGTGCCGCAGCCGGCATCGAGGATATCGAGGCTGGCGGCCGGGGCGCCGCGATCGGCGGCGAGGGCGGCGGCGACCAGATCCGGCGCTTGATATTTCAACGAAGCCAGCGACTTGTCGAAGGTGGCGGCGTAGCGGTCGAAGACGACGGAGACATAGGCATCGGAGGCGCGCTCGGGCACGTCCTCGCCGGTGACGGCGGCGTAGTGGTGGCGGGCGTCGGGATCGTTGGGGTCGAGCGCCAGCCATTCGCGGGCGCAGGCGACGGCCTTGTCGCGCTGGCCGCTTTCGATCAGGGCATAGACCATCAGCTTGCGGGCGGTCTTGTTGCCCTGGTTGAGGGCGATGGATTTCCAGAAGCACTGGGCGGCTTCCTCGGCGGCGCCGATGCGGTCGAGCGCCTCGCCGAGATTGGTGTAGGCATCGCCGAACATCGGCTCGAGTTCGACGGCGCGGCGCAGCAGCGCGATGGCCTCGTCGGTCTTGCCCTCGACCAGCAGGATGGTGCCGAGATTGTTCAGCGCCTCGGGATAGTCGGGGCGAACCTCAAGGGCGCGGCGATAAAGCGCGGCGGCCTCGTCGAGTTCGCCGACATTGCGCAAGAGGAAGCCGATATTGGTCAGGGCATCGGGGAAATCCGGCTGCAATTCGAGGCAGCGCTGGTAGGCCCGATAGGCGCCTTGCGGGTCCTTCGACTGGAAGCACAGGTTGCCGAGATTGTTCCAGGCGGCGGCGTTGCCGGGCGCGAGATCGAGCGAGCGGCGGACCATGTCCTTGGCGGTCTCGACCTCGCCCTTCTGGGCGAACATCAGGCCGCGAAAGTGCCAGGTGTCGGCGTGTTCGGGAAACTCCTCGAGGATCTGGTCGAAGACCTGCGAGGCGGCCTTGGTCTTGCCGGTTCGCAGGAAGCGCAGGCCGATTTCCAGCGCCTCGTCGGGAGAAACCTCGATGCTGTCCGGTGGGGGTGATTCAGCCACTGAAGGATTGCTCCGCGTTAACAAGAGAAAGAATGAAGCTTCGGCGATTTCATCAACGGGACGGACCTTTCCAGGGTCGTTCAATCGGGACCGCCGGCAAGACCCGGCAGGTTCGGTGGCGACACGCCGGCGGAATTGGCCGGCGTGTCGATGTCCCGCCAGCGCGCCGGCGGGGTGTCAAATCCGAGTTGCCGGCGCGCGGCCGGCGTCAGGCCCACGCATAGGCGAAATCGCCGTTTTCGATGGTGACGCGGGCTTCGGTGATTTCCTGCTTGTCGAGCGACTTCTTCAGGAATTCGCGGGCGAGTGCCGGCAGCAGCGTGTTGGTGATGATGTTGTCGATCATGCGGCCGCCCGAATCCGGGTCGTTGCACTGGGCGACGATGTGGTCGACGACGGCGTCGTCATAGACGAAGGCAGCGCCGTGATTGTCGTGGACGCGCTTGCCGATGCGGCCGAGCTGCAGGCGGACGATGCCGGAGAGCATGTCGGGCGACAGCGGGTAGTAGGGGATCGGCACCAGGCGGCCGATCAGGGCCGGCGGGAACACCTTGAGCAGTTCCGGTCGCAGCGCCGCCTGCAGCGCCTCGGCGTCGGGGCGGTGGGCCGGGTCGCGGGCGAGGTCCATGATCAGGTCGGTGCCGACATTGGACGTCAGGATGATCAGGGTGTTCTTGAAGTCGATGCGGCGGCCGTTGCCGTCCTCCATGATGCCCTTGTCGAAGACCTGGAAGAACAGCTCGTGGACGTCCGGATGGGCCTTTTCGACCTCGTCCAGCAACACGACGCTGTAGGGCTTGCGGCGGACGGCCTCGGTCAGTCGGCCGCCCTCGCCATAGCCGACATAGCCGGGAGGGGCGCCCTTGAGCGAGGAAACCGTGTGGGCTTCCTGGAACTCCGACATGTTGATGGTGATGACGTTGGTCTCGCCGCCATAGAGGGCTTCGGCGAGCGCCAGCGCCGTCTCGGTCTTGCCGACGCCGGAGGGACCGGCGAGGAGGAAGACGCCGATCGGCTTGTTGGGGTTGTCGAGCTTGGCGCGGTTGGTCTCGATGCGCTTGGCGATGATGGCGAGGCCGTGGCTCTGGCCGATGACGCGCTTGTTGAGGATTTCCGGCAGGCGCAGGACGTTCTCGATCTCGTCCTTGACCATGCGGCCGACCGGGATGCCGGTCCAGTCGGAGACGATCGCCGCCACCGACTGATCATCGACATAGGCGTAGATCATGCGCTTTTCGGCGTCGATGCCGTCGAGCGTGTCGGACTTTTCCTTCAGGCCGGCGCGGGCGGCATCGAGATCGGCGCCGTCGGCGAGCAGGCTTTCGCGCAGGGCGGTGACCTCGTCGACGATGGCCTTTTCCGAGGCCCAGGCGGCGTCGAGCTCGGCGAGCTTGACCTCGTGGGCGGCGACCTCGGCGTCGATCTCGGCGATGCGCTCGTCGTTGACGAGGCCGAGATCGCGGTCGGCGATCAGCGCGGCCTTTTCCTTGCCGAGGGCGGCGATGGCGACGCGGGTGTCCTCGATCGCGGCCGGGGTGGTCGACTGGCTGATGGCGACGCGGGCGCAGGCGGTGTCGAGCAGGCTCACCGCCTTGTCGGGGAGCTGGCGCGCCGGAATGTAGCGATGCGACAGGGTGACGGCGGCGACGACGGCGGCGTCGGAGATCTTGACCTTGTGGTGCTTTTCCATCGGGCCGATGATGCCGCGCAGCATGTCGCAGCAGCGCTTGACGTCGGGCTCGTCGACATTGACCGGCTGGAAGCGGCGGGTCAGCGCCGGGTCCTTTTCGATGTACTGGCGGTATTCCGACCAGGTGGTGGCGGCGATGGTGCGCAGGGTGCCGCGCGCCAGCGCCGGCTTCAGCAGGTTGGCGGCATCGCCGGTGCCGGCCTGGCCGCCGGCGCCGATCAGGGTGTGGGCCTCGTCGATGAACAGGATGATCGGCGTCGGCGAGGACTGCACCTCGTCGATGACCGAGCGCAGGCGCTGCTCGAACTCGCCCTTCATCGAGGCGCCGGCCTGCATCAGGCCGATGTCGAGGGCGCAGAGGCGGACATTGCGCAGGGGCGGGGGGACGTCGCCGGCGGCGATGCGCTGGGCGAAGCCCTCGACGATGGCGGTCTTGCCGACGCCGGCCTCGCCGGTGAGGATCGGGTTGTTCTGGCGGCGGCGCATCAGGACGTCGATGGTCTGGCGGATTTCGTCGTCGCGGCCGAGCACCGGGTCCATGCCGCCCTCGCGGGCCTTGGCAGTGAGATCCTGGGAATAGCGGTCGAGCGCGGTCTGGCCGCGCGAGCCGGCGGCGGCCTCGGCGCCGTCGGTGCCGGCGGCGCGCAGGCCGGAGCCGTCCATCGGCCGCAGCTGTTCTTCCTCGGAAAGGCGCCAGATCGAGCGGTGCTCGGCGGCGAGCATGTCCGGGTTGATCTTGCCGAACTCGGACGACATCGCCAGGAAGGCGCGGCGCAGTTCCTTGGACTTCAGCGCGCCGACGAGGAGATGGCCGGTGCGGATCTGGGTCTCGCCGAAGAACAGCGTGGCGTAGTGCCAGCCGCGATCGAGGATGTCGGCGATGCCGTCGGACGGGGCCGGCATTTCGGTGACGTTGCGGATGAAGCCGTCGACGGCCTTGCCGATGTCGGTCGAGATGCGGCCGCGATCGATCTTGAAGTGATCGAGCGTCAGGGCGAGGTCGGTGCGGTCCTTCTGCAGCAGGTGGAAGAACCAGTGGGCCAGTTCGACGTTGCGGTTGCCGGCGCCCTTGGCGTGGCGCAACGCCTGGAAGAAACCCTCGTATCCGACGCGGTTCAATTTGCCGGTTACGGCCTCAAGACTGATATCGGACATCCTGCTCTCCCCCATTTTCAGCTGCTTGCCTGTGCCATCTCAGCTCCGGCACGCTTCGATCGCATGCGCTCGGCGAGATTGAAGCGGGTATCGATGCGCTCCGACGTGTCGTTCGGGTCGATTTTCGGCGCCAGCCACGACGTCCAGCCAAGCGCGCCGGACTGGCCGAGGCGGATCGGCTTGACCTCGCGGGCGGGAATGGCGATCTCGACGTCCCAGTCGAGTTCCTCGCCCATGTAGAAGAACACCAGATCGGCCAGCGGCTCGGCATAGTCGCCCGACGGCAGGACCCGCGTGAACTGGCGGTAGTCGCGGGTGCGCAGGCGGATCTTGAACTTGTCCTGGACGCTGAAGAAGGTGGAACCGACCATGGCGTCGGTGCCGAGCTTGAAATTGGCGCGGCCGAGGCGGGTCAGGTCCTCGCGCGCCAGCGGCAGGCGGCTGCCCTCGAATTCGTAGACCTCGGCCTCGAGCCCGAGAATGCCGCGGATCATGCCCTCCAGCCGCACGCCGGACTTGGCCGCCGGCGCGGCAAGGCCGGCATGGGCGAGCTTCTGGGCATCGGGGACACGGTCGAGGTCTTCGTAGATCGGCGAACCGAGGCCGACGGTCGAGCCGACATAGGCGAAAAAGCGATCGGCGTCGGGGCGTTCGTGCTGGGCGATCGGGCGGCTGTCGGCCCAGGCGCGGAAGAACAGCTGCAGGAAGCGGTGATTGAGGATGTCGAGGAAGCGCGCGAAGGCATCGTCGCGCATGTGCAGCCAGTTCAGCGCCTCGTTGGTCGTCGACAGCGGCAGGGCACCCTGCGGCCCCAGAAGGCCGAGGAAGCGCAAGGTGAGGTGGTAGCGGCCCTGGGCGTCGATATCGGCGGCCTCGAGATTGGAGGCCGGGAAGTCGAGATAGGGGTTCTGGCCGAGCAGCGCGAATTCCTCGCGCCGGACGTTGCTGTCGCCGATGCGCGGCTTGTCCGGGTGGGCGCGTTCGAGCCGGCGCAGCACGGTGAAGAAATCGAAGCGCCAGGGCTCGGCGGTGAGATCGGCTTGCCAGCTCACAGGCGCCTCCGCATGCCGAGGCGGACCGGCCAACGGGCGATTTCGCCACGCTCGGCCGAGCGGATGACGGTCTGGGTGAAGTTGTTGACCGCGACATATTCGGCGAAGAAGCGGTCGAGCACGGCGCCGAGCAGGAAGATGCCGGTGCCCTCGAAGGCCTTTTCGTCGATGACGACGGTGATTTCCAGACCGCGCGCGGCGCCGACGCCGGTGTCGCGGCGGACGCGGCGGACGATCGGCTTGCTGTCGAGCGAGCGGATGCCGCCGATGCGGCGCTCGGTGGCGGCATCGCGCAGGTCGGCGAACAGCGACAGGATCTCGCGCAGGGACTGGGCATTGCGGCCGGCGCCGCGGGACAACAGGCCGAGATGGTTGAGGCTGAGCATGTTGATCAGCCGCCAGGTGACGGACCCGGTGGAGGCGACCTCGGCGCGGGAGCGCAACGGGCCGGCGATCGGCTCGCGCGGGGCGGTCGGGCCGGCGACGCAGCGCATCATCAGCTTGGTGTCGTCGAGGAGCGAGAAATCGGCGCCGCCGTCGCCGACCGGCAATGCCTCGGTCAGGTGGCGGTTGGAGCACATGGCCTTGAGGCTCAGTTCGGCGACCTCGCTTTCGTCGCGGGTGCCGGCCGGCTCGATCAGGCTTAGGTACATCTCGGTGCCGGTATAGTCGGAGGCGCTGCCGAAGCGGCGTTCCTGGGCGGTGCGGCGGCGCGGCAGGCGGCGGATGGAATAATAGAGCTTGGCGGCGACCTGCGAGGGGTCCTGCGGGGCGGAATAGAGCGGCAGCACCGGGACCTTGTCGCCGCCGCCGGGATAGTGGGCAAAGACCTCGATGACGCGGTGCGGCTCGAAATCGACCGGACGGGAGCGGTCGGGCACGACGTGGTATTCATGCTGGTAGGACTTGATCGGGATGCGGTCGGTGGTCTTCTCGAACAGGTTGACGGCGGGCGCGGCGTAGATGGTGAACATCTCGGCGGCGATGGCCGACTGCAGGCGCGGATTGGATTCGGAGAAGGTGACGACGAGATCGAACGAGCGCGCCTTGACCCGGGAGATGGCCCGGGCAAGGCCGGTGAGGCGGAAGCCGAGGAAATTGCGCGGGAAGACGAAGTAGTCCTTCAACAGCGAGAAGCCGTGGAAGATCCGGGTATCGTTGGGCAGCAACGCCTCGTTCTCTTCAAAGCCGATCTGCAGGATCGAGTCGGCGTCGAGCTGGATGACGACGGGATTGCCGAACTCGTCGAGATGGCGGAGGTAGACCTTCAGCCGGTTGGCGAACAGCTGCTCGTAGAGGGCGACGGCATCGCCTTCGGTGCCGATGAGGTAGACGGTGAGATCGTTGATGCGGCAGCCGGCGGCGTGGGTCTCGGGCTTCTTGACGGCTTCCTGGTCGTTCGGCTCGGCATCGGCGCGGGCGGAGGAGCGGGTCGTGAAGCTCAGCCGCATGCCGGCGCGTTCCTCGGCCAGGGCGGGCAGGCCGAAGGCCTGGAGCGGCGCGGTGGCGGGAAAATACTCGGCGCCGGTGATCTCGAACGGCCACAGGGTGATGTCGCCGGTGAGGCGGTAGCGGCAGGCGATGCGGCGGCCGCGCTCCATGTAGGTGGCGTCGAGATAGGAGCCGCGCGCGATACGGCGACCCTCGCGCAGGGCCGGATCGCCATATTCAGGATCGATCTTGACGATCATCGCCGACGGGGTCGGGCTGAGGAAGTTGGGGATCAGCTGTTCGAGGTAGTTGGCGGTGAATTCGGGGAATTCGTGCTTGAGCTTCAGCTGGACGCGGGCGGCGAGGAAGGCGGCGCCCTCGAGCAGGCCGGAAATCATCGGGTCCATGCGATCGGCGAGCAGGCCGCCGAGACGCTCGGCGATGCCGGGGTATTCCTCGGCGAATTCGCGGGCATGCTCCTTGAGCAGCTCGAGTTCGCGGTTGTAAAGGTCGAGAAATTCGCGATCCATCCGAATAGGTCCTACAGCCGGTTGATCGCAATCTTGCCGCTGTCGACCTCGACATCGGCGATGAACTCAACCGGAATGTTCTCCGGATTCATATGCAGATCGGCGACGACGATAAAGCGAACCTTCAGCTCGGTCTTGTCGATGCTGGTGTCGCGGCGAACGTTGAGGCTGCGGGGAACGATGCGCGGCTCGAAGCGCTTCAGCGCCAGTTCCAGTTCCTGGACAATATCCTCGACCCCTTCCTCGTCGATGGTGCGATGGACGATGTCGGGGATGCCGAAATTCAGGATCGAGGCCAGTACCTCGGTGTGGGCGGAGATATCCTCCGAGGCCGCGAGATTGACGGTGTTGAACAGGGCCTCGAGGTCCTGGGACACCTCGCCGCGCAGGGTCTTTTCGTTGACCGTGCCACGGCCGGAGGCACGCCGGCCGGCAATGACGCGCTCGCCGGTCTCCTGATCGCGCAGGTCGAGCGGCTTCCTGGCGTCCTTGGCCCGGTGCGCGGCGCGGAACGCGTGCATCAACGGGGCCCCAAGACGGGTGCTCCGACCTGATGGCGGCATGGGTGATGGGCCTCAACGGGGCTGGATTCGGTCGACGCCCGGCATTGCCACGACAATCCGCGACGAACGATCCCGGGCTTCCACGCGTTGGCGGAACGGGCGCGACGGGCGGGCGACGGGGGGCCGGCCGATATAAAATGCCCGCGTCCGGAGACGCGGGCATGACTTGCAAGATGCCGATCAGGCTTCTTCGTGCTTGGCGATATCCCAGCCGTAGGACGACGGCGGGCCAGCCGAGCCGTCGCTCATCTGCTTGGTGTAGGTCGACTTGTACTTCTTGAAGTTGAACGACACCGACTCGGTGAAGGCGCCGCCATCGCCGGAGCCGCCGAACGACAGCGACGAGACGAACACGTCCTCGAACTCGACCTTGTAGTAGGTGAGGGGACGGGTGCCGCCGCCGGCCTTGCGCAGTTCGAAGGTCGCCTTCGGGAAGTGCTTTCCCGACATCAGCTGCTTGGCGATGTCCGAGGACGTGGTGTCGACGGTCTTGGTGAAGTGGAAGTCCTGCACGTCACCCTTGCCGGTGCCCGAACCGCCGCCGCGATGGCCGGAGCCGGCGTTCGCCATGCCCCACGACCACGACAGAACGTCGATCCAGTCCTGGTGCGAGCTGTCCTGGGATTCACCCTTCAGATCACCGATCTTGAGAAATGCGTCAACTTTGGCCATGAAACGTCCTCCGATAAGAGACAATTCCGAGTTGGTGCGATCCTGGGCGATCATGCGACCGGCCCGGACCTCTGCTGTTTGCGACACCGCGCGCCGTAAACGGAGCGCGGGCCGGGTTGGTGTGGAGCCCACCCGAATGGGGTCATGCCCGCGACATGGGCTGACGAGGAACGAAACCGGGGTGGTGTCCGCGATTTCGTCTGCTCTCGGATTAGTGCCGGCGGGACCCCGAAAGGTTCACCGGAACCAACGATTTTCGATCACTTCTGGCCGCCGGGCAGGCGGGACACCAGGCTGAGACCGATATCCATGCCTTCGAGCTGGAAGTGCGGGCGCAGGTAGAATCGGGCGTTGTAGTAGCCCGGGTTCTCCTCGTTCTCCGTGATCTTGACCTCGGCGGCCGCGAGCGGCTGGCGGGCCTTCTGGATCTCGGAGGAGGTCGCCGGATTGGGGTCAACGTAGAGGTTGATCCATTCCTGCAACCAGCGCTGCAACTCGTGCTTTTCCTTCGTCGAGCCGATCTTATCACGCACCATGCACTTCAGGTAGTGCGCAAAGCGAGATACAGCAAACATATAGGGAAGCCGCGACGACAGATTGTCGGAGGCCGTCGCCTCTGCCTTGTCGTACTTCTTCGGCTTGTAGACCGACTGGGCACCGATGAAGGCGGCCTTGTCGGTGTTCTTGCGGTGGATCAGCGGGATCAGGCCGGACTTGGCCAGTTCGGCCTCGCGCCGGTCGGAAATGGCGATTTCCGTCGGGCACTTGAGGTCGACGCCGCCGTCATCGGTCGGGAAGGTGTGGGTCGGCAGGTTGACGACCTCGCCGCCGGACTCGACGCCGCGGATGCGGGTGCACCAGCCGTATTCCTTGAAGGCGCGGTTGATGTTGGTCGCCATGGCGTAGGCGGCGTTCATCCAGGCGTATTTCTCGCCCTTGTGACCGTCGGTCTCTTCCTCGAAGGCGAATTCCTCGACCGGCTCGCTCTTGGCGCCGTAGGGAACGCGGGCGAGGACGCGCGGCAGGCAGAGGCCGACATAGCGGCTGTCTTCCGAATCGCGCAGGCCCTTCCAGGCGGCGTATTCCGGCGTGTCGAAGATCTTCGACAGGTCGCGCGGATTGCTGAGCTCGGTCCAGCTGTCCATGCCCATCAGGGTCGGGCCGGCGGCGGCGAAGAACGGGGCGTGGGCGGCGGAAGCGACCTTGCCGAGATCGCGCAGCAGCTGCACGTCGGCCGGCAGGTGGCTGAAGTAGTAGTCGCCGACCAGCGCGCCGTAGGGCTCGCCGCCGAGCTGGCCGAACTCCGCCTCATAGATGCGCTTGAACAGCGGGCTCTGGTCCCACTTGGCGCCGGGATAGGTCTTGAGGTTGCGGTAGAGCTCGGTCTTGGAGGTGTTCATCACCCGAATCTTGAGATTCGAGTCCGTCTCCGAGTTGTTGACCAGATAGTGCAGGCCGCGCCAGGCACTCTCGATCTGCTGGAACTCGGGGGCGTGGATGATGGCGTTGACCTGATCCGACAGCTTCTTGTCGATCTTGGCGATGATCTCCTCGATGGTGTCGAGGACATCGGACTTGATGACGCTGGTGTCGGCCAAGGCTTCCTTGACCAGGGTCGAGACGGCGCTTTCGACCTCGGTGGCGGCGCGTTCGGTGCGCGGCTTGAAGCTCTGCTTGAGGAACGCGGAGAATTCGTCGACGGTCTGGGTCGCGCCGGCGCCGGAATCGCGTTGGATTTCAGTGCTCATTCCTTCACCTCGTCGGAAGACGTGTCGGCCGCCGGGGCGCGATCCTTCAGCGCCGCCATCAGGTCGGGATCACTCAGCAGCTTCTTCAGCGCATCCTCGGCCGACACCTTGCCGTCCATGTAGCGCAGCAGGTTGGCGAGTTGCGAGCGGGCGTCGAGCAGCTTGGCCAGCGATGGCACCTGCTTGGCGACCGAAGCCGGGCTGAAGTCGTTCATCGAGCTGAAGTTCAGCTTGACCGACAGCTGCTCGCCGCCGCCGTCGCCGAGGCGATTGTCGACGCGGAAGGCGACGCCGGGCTGGATCGCCTTCATGCGATTGTCGAAATTGTCCATGTCGAACTCGAGGAAGGTCCGGTCGGCGAATTCCGGCTTCTCGACTTCGGAGGCGTTGCCGGACAGGTCCGACATCACGCCCATCACGAACGGGATCTCAACCAGCTTCTCGGCATCGTGCGGGTCTTCATAGGTAATGTGAACCCGTGGTGGCCGATTGCGGCGGATGAACTTCTGGCCGCTGTCTAGTGCCATGACTATCGCTCCCCTCTAATATTAAGCAGTAATCAATGCAACCATACACATCGATCGCTAACATGACGTCGATGTGAATGCAACTAACGCGCGAGAACCTGAAAACGCTGGCTCGACTTTTCGGCAGAATGGATCAGCCGTCGGTCGATGGCAAGCGTATTTTCAGCCCCATTCGTCGGTCTTCATCGATTGCAGTGTCGGTTCGGTGAACACATCCTTCATCAGGCTCAAGAAATCGCGGTCGGCGAGTTCTTTGGCCCGGGTCAGGAGGATCGGGATCGGGTTGGCCGGTTCGGCGGTGCGCAGGAAGGTCGAGATCATGTCCATCAGGCGCATGGCGTCGCGGCGATTGTGGATTTCGATGGCCGGGGCGTCGGCGGCCCCGGCGTCGGCGGCCTCGGTCTGCTCGACCGGCGGCAGGTAGCCGGCGTTCTCGGCAAGGCGCATCACCGGCAGCTTGAAGGCGGACTGGCCCATGTAGAGCGAGGCGCGGGCGGCGAAGTCCGGGATCAGCTCGCGCATCACCGCGTAGAGCGACTTGCCCATCAGCTGCTCGGCCTGGGCGACCAGCAGCAGGGACGGGCTCGCCGGTTCGTAGCGCTCGAAATAGGCGCGCACGCCGCGGAAGGCGCGCAGGGCATCGGCGCGGGTGGCGATGGCGCCGACGACGGTCGACTGGGCGGCGGGGGCGCCGACGACGGGGGCAAAGGCGAAGCCGGCGCCGGGGGCACCGGGCTCGCCGGCGGGGCCGGCGGCGGGATCGCCCTCGCCGTCGCCGTTGTCGGCGGCGAGCGGCTCGGGCTCGGCCCCCTTCAGCGAGGAGGCGGGATCGCGGCGGGCGATGGCCTCGTCGATGGCGTTGGCGATCTCGCCGGCGAGGGTGGTCAGCCGTTCGAGGTTGATCTGGTTCTCGTAGCCGCCGTGATCGATGGAGGCGGCGCGGATGCGCTCGCAGGCGGAGCCGACGGTAAGGAAGAGGCTGCGCTTTTCCACCAGCGCCGGGATGTCGGCCTCGAACAGGATGCGCTCGACGGTGGAGGCATCGAGCGCGGTCTCGCCCTCGCGGGCGGCGAGCTTGCCGCTGGCGATCAGGTGCGAGCGGTAGCTGATGGCGCCGAGGCGGCGGTTTTCGGCGATGGTGGCGTGCTGCAGCGGCAGAATCACGTGGGGGGCATCGTCGAGCGCGCCGACGGTCGAGACGCGCATGATGAAGTCGCCGTCCTCGCCGCGCGGATGGATGTCGGGCCAGAGGGTTTCCAGCGCCTCGGCCACCTTGTCGATGCTGGCGGCGAACTTGGCGACGTCGCGATTGAGGATCGCCAGCTTGGCGTTGAGGACCAGAAGCCGCAGATCGCGGGTGCGCTGCCACAGGGAGCGGATGTGTTCGAACTCGGCGGGAAAATCAATGGCGGCGCGATTGAACGAAAAGAACGACTGCGGCAACAAAATATCGGCACGGGCGAGAAAGTTCATGAAGTCCATGTCGCCATCGAAATCGAGATCCGGACCGCAGGGTTCGGCGGCGGAGACGGGTTCGAGACATGTGGCAAGATCGAGTTCAGCCATCGACAAGGCCTCCGAAGTCCGCGATCGCGGATTTACGCTGGCGTCGAACGGGGCGCATCAGTCGAGCCCGGGTGTCGCGGGCGGCAAACCCGTGGTCCTTCACGGCATCATCACCCGCTTTTCGTGCGCTTCGCAAGTGCGTCCATCCCTTGCCTATCGCCCGGATTGCCCCAATACTGACGGGCACCAGCGCGAACGCGACGGAATTTAAGTAGCCGACGTAAACAATGCCCTACCTTCTCGCGATTTTTCAGATGGGGCAATCGGATGTGTACCGGTCGTCGGGTGTTTCAGCTATCGAGGAATTTCAATGAGCAATCTCACCCAGAAGAACAGGATCGCCGAGCTGACGACGCCGCTTGGGGAAGACAAGGTCGTCGTGCGCCGGCTCGAGGCCTATGAGGCGATCAGCGAGAATTTCGAATATACGATCGAGGCCCTGAGTGAAGACGAGGACGTGGATTTCGATCCGGCGATCGGCCGCAATTGCGTTGTCAAGGTGCACAGCTTCAACGGTCTCGTCCGGCATTTCAACGGCGTGCTGGTGCAGGCGCAATGGACCGGGCTCTACGAGGATCTCTTCACCTACCGCATGGTGCTCAGGCCATGGTTCTGGCTGTTGTCGCACACGACCGATTGTCGCTTCTTTCAGGAAATGACGGCACCCGACATCATCAAGCAGGTGCTTACCGAAGCGTCGTTCACCGATTTTGAAATGAAGCTGTCGCAGTCCTATCCGAAAATGGAATATTGCGTGCAGTACCGGGAATCGACATACGCCTTCGTGTCGCGACTACTCGAAGAACACGGAATTTATTACTATTTCGAGCATAGCGAAGACAAGCACGTCATGGTGATGGCGGATTCGATGTCGGCACATCAACCGATCGCCGGCGGCGGCACCATGCCGTTCATTCCGGTGGCCGGCGCCTATGTGCGGGCCGAGGAGCATCTGCAGCAGTGGAACACCGAGCGGAAATTCCGCACCGGCCGGGTGATGCTGAACGATTACGATTTCAAGAAGCCCAACGCCAAGATGGACGTGAACAAGGAGGGCGCCGAGGGCTACGAGAAATCGAAGCTCGAGGTCTACGACTATCCGGGGCGGTACATGAACACCGGCGACGGCGATCAGTTCGCCAAGGCCAAGCTTGACGCGGAGCAGGCGGTCGACCGGCGCCGCTATGCCAGCGGCGAGGCGGTGTGCATCTATCCGGGCGGCAAGCTGACGCTTGCCGGGCATCCGCGCGGCGCCGAGAATCGCGAATACCTGGCGTTGAGCGCGACCCATTCGGTGACGGTCGAGAGCTATCGCACCACGGGCGGCGGTGGCGAGCGCGACATGTTCACCGGCAGCTACGGGCTGATGCCGGCCAACCGGACATTCCGTCCGCCGACGGTGACGCCAAGGCCGATCGTGCCGGGGGTGCAGACGGCCAAGGTGGTCGGCGAGGCCGGCGAGGAGATCACCTGCGACAAGTACGGGCGGGTGAAAGTGCAGTTCCACTGGGACCGCAAGAAGAAGCAGTCGTGCTGGATCCGGGTGGCGAGCGTCTGGGCCGGCAAGAGCTGGGGCGGCATCTACATTCCGCGCATCGGCGACGAGGTGGTGGTGGATTTCCTCGAGGGCGATCCCGACCGGCCGCTGATCGTCGGCTCGGTGTGGAACGCCGACAACATGCCAGTCTACACGCTGCCGGACAACAAGACGATGATGGGGGTGAAGTCCAACACGTCGAAGGGTGGCGGCGGCTTCAACGAATTCGTGATGGAAGACAAGAAGTCGTCGGAGCTGATCCGCATGCACGCGGAAAAGGACCACGAGGTGAAGGTCCGCCACAAGGAAACGGTGAATATCGGCGAGACGTTCGAGACGCCGAAGGGCAGTCCGTCGCGCGAGGTGACGATCGTCCATGGCGACGACAAGCTGACGATCGGCTCGGGCGACCGGGACGTGACCATCGCCCAGGAAGACAAGCTGACCATGGGCAGCAACCAGACGATCACCATCGGCGGCAACCAAACGGCGACGATCGCCGGCAATCAGACGGAAACGACCGCCGGCAACCAGACGGTGACCATCGGCGGCAGCCAGACGGTGACGGTCGGGCAGGCGGTGACGATCACGGCGGGGATGTCGATGACGCTGGTCGCGCCGATGTCGCTGACGCTGGTGTGCGGCGGGACGGTCGTCAGCCTGTCGCCGGCGGGGCTGGTGATCAACGCGCCGATGATGGCGGTCAATGCCGCCGGCACCGTGATCAACAGTTCCACCGTCATCAACGGCAAATCGCCGGTGCCGCCGCTCGTGTGCGGCAAGCTCGTGGTCGGGTGAAGCCATGTCGCGGATCAGATTTGCCAGCGCCGTCGACGTGTTTGCGGCCTATTCCACGGTGGCGGAGGATGTCGGGCTACCGGCCTGCGACCAGCCGCCACTCGACTTCCTGAAACAGCTGATCGGGCTGCCGCAGCCGCGGGCGGCGGTGGCGTTCCTCGCCTACCTGCTGCCGAAGCGCGAGGCGGTGTGGTGGGGGTGCCGGACCGTGCGGGCGCTGTCGCCGGGGCTTTCCGACAATGAGGAGAGCGCGATCCTGGCGGCGGAAGGCTGGGTGCGCGAGCCGACCGAGGAGCGGCGGCGACTGGCGGTGCGGGCGTTCTTCGAAAGCGCCGAGACGGGGCCGGGGCACTGGTGCGCGCTTGCCGCCGGGCGATCGAGCGGCAATCTGGCGCAGACGGACACGGAGGCGTTTCCGGTGGAGCCGTTCATGTCGGCGCGCAACGTGATGATCGCGGTGCTGGCGGTGGGCGGCCGGGTCCAGCCGGAGGTCTATGCCGAGCGGGTGAAGATCTGCGTGCGGGCGGGGGCGGAATTTGCCGCCGGGGGGCAATTGGCGTTGTGAAGCAAGGCCGAAGGCCGGTCTTGCGGCTTGAAGCCGGCGGCTTCATAAATGTCGGCAGGCGGGAAGGAATCCGGATCAAACGACTCGGGATGGGTCTTCCATGGCTTGTGCACGCGGCCGACCGGGGATGACGGTTGGCGGTGCGGATGGATGCTGGACGCGGGCGGGGCCATGATCCTGCCCGGGGTCGTTGGGGGAAAGCCGGCCGCATGGCGCTCACGCTCAGAATCGAGAACGAGACCAATCTGCCGGATGGCGGGCCGCTGAGCATCCGGGTCAGCGGACGCCGCGGGATCGATCTCGGCCGCGACCCGCACCTGGACTGGACCTTGCCGGACCCGTCGCGGTTCATCTCGGGCAAGCATTGCGAGGTGCGGTTCCAGAACGGCGACTACGTGATCTACGACGTGTCGACCAACGGCACGTTCGTCAACGGCAGCGACCGGCGGATGCAGGGGCCGCATCGGCTGCGGCATGGCGACCGGCTGCTGATCGGCAATTACATCGTCGTCGCCGAGATCGACGCCAGCGACCAGGCGCCGGAACCGGCGCGGGCGCCGATGGCGCCGCCGATCAACACCGCCGAGTTCTGGTCGGTCGACGGGGCGGCGCCGCCGGCCCATCGGGCCGAGGTGATGCCGAACAAGCAGAACCGGCCGGTGCAGCCGGATTTCCTCGACTGGGCGATGGATCTGCCGGACCCGGTGCGCGATCGCGGCCGGGGCGGCAACGATTTCGGCGATCCGTTTGCCGCTCCGGTCGGCGGGGCGCAGCCGGGGCCGTTCGACGCGCCGATGCCGATCCCGACACCGGCGCGGCCGGCGGGGCAGTCGCCATTCGCGGTGCCGGTCGGCGGCGGCTCGCCGTTCGATCCGCCGCCGCTGCCGCGCGTCGATCCGGGCAAGGCGGGGGGCGCCTCGCCGTGGGACACGCCTGCCGCCGTGCCGATGACGGGGGCGATACCGCCGCCGTTGCCGGCGACCCCGATTCCGCCGCCGCTGCCGCCTGTCGCGGCGCCGGTGCCGGCGGTCGCGCCGCTGCCACCTGTCGGTGGCGAGGCGGGCGCGCCGGCTGGCGGCGAGTTCGCCGGCGGGCGACGCTCGGTCTGGGTTGACACGCGGCCGGTCGCCGCCGAGGAACCGGCGCCGCCGGCGACGCAATCGGAATTCGCCGCGGTGCGGCCGTCGGCCCAGGCGCCGGCGGCGGGCGGGATGCTGACGGCGGAAGAGGCGCTGGCGCGGATCGCCAAGGGGGCGGGGGTGCAGCCGCAGGCGCTGATGCGTCGCGACGCCGGCGAGACGCTGGAGGAGGTCGGCGCCGTCCTGCGCACGGTGGCCGAGAACATGATGCGGCTCCTGGCGGCGCGCAGCGACGCCAAGCGGATGATGCGGTCGAGCGAGCACACGATGATCGGCGCCACCGACAACAATCCGCTGAAGTTCTCGCCGACGGTCGAGGAGGCGATCATGGTCATGCTCGGACCGCCGATGCGCAGCTATCTGAGCGGTCAGAAGGCGATGGCCGAGGGATTTGAGGATCTGGTCAACCACCAGGCCCGCACCTACGCGGCGATGCAGCAGGCGATGCGGATGCTGTTCGAGGATCTCGATCCGGCCGAGGTGGAAAAGGCGGTTGAGGCCGACAAGGGCGTCGCCGCGCTGCTCGGATCACGCAAGGCCAAGCTCTGGGATCACTATGCGGCGCGCTGGCAGGCGAAGACGTTGCGGAATGATAATGGCATGGTTGGCGCCTTCATGTTGTATTTTTCCGAATGTTATGATCGGCTCGGATCATCCGGCAGGTAGATTTGACGGCGTTTCGCGTCTAGATTGATGCGCGAGCGCGGATGCAAGCCTTCTGTCCCGGAGCCCGGCAGGAACCAATGGCGGTCAGGTAATGTCTTGGTATAGCAAGGTTTTGTGGTCCGAGGGATTGTTCTTGAAGCCGCAGCACCTGCAGCAGAACAATCGCTATCTGGAACGCCTGATCGAGACGCGGGTGCAGCGGGTGACGCCGTATCCGTGGGGATTCTCGACGCTCGAAATCGACCGGGACCTGGCGCAGCAGTGCAAGTTCGGGCTGCGGCGCGCCACCGGCGTGCTCAATGACGGCATGCCGTTCGATTTGCCGGCCGACAGCCCGTTGCCGGACCCGATCGACGTGCCGGAGACGGCGGCGAAGCAGATCATCTGGCTGACGATGCCGATTGCCTCGGCGAATTCGCGCGAGGTGGCGCCGAAGGATGCCGAGAGCGCGTCGCGCTATTATCCCAAGCCGGAATTCTTCATCGACTCGACCGCCGACCTGCGCAGCGAGGACGAGATCGAGGTGGTGCATCCGCGGCTGGCGCTGGAGATCCGCAAGACGCCGAAGCCGGGCTACATGTGCCTGGGCATTGCCCGGATTCTCGAGGTGCGCGACCGGACGATCGTGCTCGACGAGAAATACGTGCCGCCGCTGTTGTCGACCTCGGCGCATCCGGTGGTCGACGGCTGGATCGACCGGGTGGTCGGCTGGGTCGATACCAAGCTGGAGGAACTCGCCCGCTATGCCGCCGATCCGAGCGCCGGCGGCGGCCTGCAGAGCGCCGACTATCTGGTGCTGCAGCTGCTGAACCGGACGATCCCGGTGTTCCGGCATTTCCGCCAGTCGACCTATGTGCATCCGGAGCGGCTCTATGTCGAGATGCTGCGGCTGGTAGGGGAACTGGCGACGTTTGCCACCACCGAGCGGCGGGCGCGGGACTATCCGGCCTACGATCACGACGATCTCGAAAATGTGTTCGCGCCGATCGTGCGCGACCTGCAGGATTTTCTCAGCGCGCGGCTGGGGCGGCGGACGATCCGGCTGGAGATCATCCAGCGGGCGGCGAACGCCTATATCTCGGTCATTCGCGACCGCTCGTTGTTCCGCAACGCGACGCTGGTGCTGGAAGTGGCGGCGGCGCGGCCGTTGACCGAGATCCAGAGCCAGTTTCCGCATCTGTTCAAGCTTGGGCCGAACACCAAGATGAACGAGATCGTCCATACCCATCTGCCCGGCGTCGGGCTGGTGCACATGCCGACGCCGCCGGCGCAGATCCGGGCGATCGCCGACCACGTCTATTTCTATCTGGACAAAGCCTCGCCCTTGTGGCCGGAATTCAGCACCGCGACTTCGATCGGCATGCACTTCTCGGACGACTGGCCGGGGCTGGAGCTGGAGCTCTGGGCCATTCTGGATGACAGGCGATGAGCGACGATCCGTTCGACCCGTCCGACCGCAACGAGCGCACCGTGTTCCGGCCGAACCCGGGTGGACGGCGACCGGCGCAGCCTGGGTCGTTCGTGCCGCCGCCGACGCCGGCGCCTCCACCGCCGCAGCAGGGTTATGCCCCGCCGCCGCAGGGGTATCCGCCGCCACCGCAAGGCTATCCGCAGTCGGGGGGCTATCCGCAGGCCGGGCAGGGCTATCCGCAACAGTCGCCGCCGCGCGGCTATGCGCCGGCGGCACCGCAGGCGCCGATCCCGCGCGACAGCTGGGGCATGCTCAACCAGCCGGTGGATCGCAGCCAGATGGTGGCGCCGCCGCGTCCGGCGCTGCTGAAGCGCGACGAGATGATCCTGCCGCACCAGAACCCGATCATGCGGGCGGCCGGGCCGATGCTGTTGTTGCTCGGGCGGCTCAGGATCGCGCTGATGCGGGCCTCGTTCGCCGAGCTGATGGAGCACGTGGCGGAGTCGGTGAAGGCGTTCGAGGTCGACGTGCGCGCCGCCGGCATCCCCGATGCGCAGGCGATGGTGGCGAAATACGTGCTGTGCGCCACCGCCGACGACATCGTGCAGAACATCCCGTCGGAAGACCGGCATGTCTGGGCGCAATATTCGATGTTGAGCCGGTTCTTCGGCGAGCGCATCGGCGGCGTGCGGTTCTTCCAGGAACTCGACCGGGCGATCGCCGATCCGATGCATTCGGAGGCGCTGCTGGAATTGCAACATGCCTGTCTGGCGCTGGGATTCCAGGGCGTGCACCGGACGACGCCGGGCGGACAGGCGCAGCTGCAGGACACGCAGCGGCGGACCTACGAGGTGCTGCAGCGGCTGCGCCGGCGGACACCGGACGAGATTTCGCCGCGCTGGCGCGGGCTTGACCTCAAGGCCGATCACGGGCGGGTGCGGGTGCCGTTCTGGGTGGCGGCGGTGTTCGTGGTCGCCGGGCTGAGCGCGCTGTTCCTGACCTATCGGCTGTTGCTGGCGGGCGCGGCGGAGGCCTCGACCGAGACGATGCTGTCGCTGCATCAGCCGGTGGAGCTGGCGCTGGCGCGCAAGGCGCCGGTGCCGCCGCCGCCGAAGCCCGAGCCGGTGCGCGAGCCCGAGCCGAAGCCGAACGCGCCGCTGACGCAGTTGCAGCGGATCCGGGCGGGGCTTTCGGCCGAGATCGCCGCGGGGCAGGTGGATGCGCTGGCGGTCGGCACGCGGATCGTGGTGCGGGTCGGTAGCGCGCTGCTGTTCGAATCCGGGCGGGCGGACGTGCGGCCGGAATTCGCGGCGCATGCCAAGAAGATCGCGCAGGTGCTGGAAAAGGAGGCCGGACCGATCCGGGTCGTCGGTCATACCGACAACACGCCGATCAGTTCCGGGCGGTTCCGCGACAATTACGAGCTGTCGGTGGCGCGGGCGAAGGCGGTGGCCGAGGTGATGAAGACCGGGCTCACCGATGCCAGCCGGCTGGCGACGTCGGGCCAGGGCGACAAGGAACCGGTGGCGAAGAACGACAAGGAAGAAAACCGCAAGAGCAATCGCCGGGTGGAAATCTGGATCGACCGGGTGGATTGAGCGGCGGGGCGGGTTCGACCGGTCGTCGCGGTCGGCGGGCGGGTGCCCATCGGCCGCGACGACCGGATCGCGGGTGACGGTCTTGCCGGAAGAGCAGCATTGCGGGTCGCGGATTTGAACCATTACGTGTGGATCAAGGGATAGGTCGGGATATGGGGCGCGCATTCTGGGCCAAGTCGGGGGTGGTACTGTCAGGGATCGTCGCCCTGTGCGGCGTCATCTGGTATGCCGCGCCGCTATTTGCCATGGCCGGCTACTATCCGTTCGAATCGCCCTGGATTCGCGGCATCTCGATCGTGTTCTGCGCCGTCATGGGCGGCGGCTATCTGATCCACTACGCCTATACCCGCATCAAGTCGGCGGAGAACCTCAGCGAGGCGGTCGGGCAGGCGGAGGAGCAGGACGACAGCGACGCGCTGAAGGAGCGGATGAAGGACGCGCTGACGACGCTGAAGAGCGCCAGCGGCGGCAAGGGCGATTTTCTCTACGACCTGCCGTGGTATGTGATCATCGGTCCGCCGGGATCGGGCAAGACGACGGCGCTGGTCAATTCGGGGCTGAACTTTCCGCTGGCGCGGGGCAAGACGCCGCAGGCGATCGCCGGTGTCGGCGGCACGCGCTATTGCGACTGGTGGTTCACCGAGGACGCGGTGCTGATCGACACCGCCGGGCGCTACACGACGCAGGATTCCAACCAGCGCTCCGATCAGAAGAGCTGGGGGGCGTTTCTCGACCTGCTGAAGAAGAACCGGCCGAAGCAGCCGATCAACGGCGTGATCGTGGCGATCAGCATCCAGGACCTGATCACACTGGACCAGGCCGAGCTGGTGGCCCATGCCGGGGCGGTGCGCTCGCGGCTGCTGGAGCTGCACGAGCGGCTGAAGATCGATTTTCCGGTCTATGTGCTGTTCACCAAGATGGATCTGGTGGCGGGATTCCAGGAGTATTTCGGCTATCTCGGCGAGGCCGGCCGGCGGCAGGTGTGGGGCGCGACGTTCCAGACCAAGAGCAAGACCGAGAACATGGTGACGCAGTTCCCCGGCGAGCTCGACGCGCTGGTGGAGCGGCTCAGCGAAATGATGCCGGACCGGCTGCAGGGCGAACCGGACCCGGCGGCGCGGGTCAGGGTGTTCGGTTTTCCGGCGCAGGTGGTGACGCTGAAGCAGCCTGTGTTCGATTTCCTCACCCGGATCTTCGAGCCGACGCGCTATCATTCCAACGCGATCCTGCGCGGGTTCTATTTCACCTCCGGCACGCAGGAGGGCACGCCGATCGACCGGATCATCGGCTCGATCTCGCGGTCATTCGGGGCCGAGGCGATCAATGACGGCTATCTGTCGGGGACCGGCAAGAGCTACTTCCTCGCCGACCTGATCAACAAGGTGATCATCGGCGAAAGTGCCTGGGTGTCGACCGACCAGCGGGCGGTGCGGCGCAACCTGTTGATCAAGATCGCCGCCTATTCGGCGCTGGCGCTGGCGACGATGGCGGGGGTGGCGGCGTGGACGCTGTCCTATACCCGCAACGACCAGCTGATCGTCGGCACCAATGGCGAGATCACCGCCTATGGCGCCAATGCCAAGGCGCTGCTCAGCGAGACGACGATCTCGGACCGCAAGTTCGAGCGGGTGCTGCCGCTGCTGGAGGCGGTGCGCAACATGCCGGTCGGCTACGAGCACCGCAACGAGGCGGTGCCGACCGAGGAGACGTTCGGGCTGTCGCAGCGCGACCGCCTGCGCTCGGCGGCGGAGACGACCTACCGGGCGGCGCTGGAGCGGTTTCTCAGGCAGCGGCTGATCTTCCGGCTGGAAGAGGTGCTGAATGCCGGGCGGGCGGAAATGGTGCGCAGCGTGCGCGGCGATCTCTACGAGACGTTCAAGGTCTATCTGATGCTGGGAGCGCAGGGGCCGGCGGAAAAGGCGCTGATCGTCGACTGGGCGCGGGCCGACTGGCTGAACCAGCTTTATCCGGGACCGGAAAAGGCCGGGATGCGGCAGGCGCTGGAAGAGCATCTGGTGGCGATGCTGGAACTCGACAACGGCACCGGCGCCAATGTGCAGCTCGACGGCACCCTGGTGAAGGACGTGCAGGAAGCGCTGGTGCGGATGAACCTCGCCGACCGCGCCTACCAGATGCTGAAGTCCAAGGCGCGGTCGAAGACGATCAAGGACTGGATCGCGGCGAAGGCCGGGCCGAACATGCCGGCGGTGTTCACCTCCGGCGACGGCAAGGGCCTCGACGCGGTGCGGGTCGCCGGGTTCTACACCTATAACGGCTTCCATGAGGGCCTGATCGACCGGCTGCCGGACATCGCCGACCAGCTGGAGCGGGAGCGCTGGGTCCTGGGCGAGCCGGGGCGGCAGGCGGTGGTCGACAACCAGTTCCAGACGCTGCCGGACGATATCCTGATCATCTATGCCAAGGACTTCATCGCGGCGTGGAACGCGGCGCTCGCCAATATCCGGGTGAGGCCGCTGACGGCGGACCGGCCGAAATATCTGACGCTCGGCACGCTGTCGTCGGCGGCGTCGCCGCTGAAGCAGCTGTTCGAGGACATCAAGACGCAGACGCAATTGTCGCGCGAGCGCAAGAAGGAAGAGGCGCCGGCGGGGGCGGGGGCGGGCGCGGCCAAGCCGGCGATCGTGTTCCAGAACAGCGCCTCGGCGGGGCGGTCGATCGAGGACAATTTCCGGCCCTATTATGCCTGGGTCGAGGGCAATGCCGGCGGGCGCGAGATCGATGCCTTCGTCGGCATTCTCAACGAGGTCTATCAGGGGCTGGCCGGGTCGGCCGGCGAGGTCGGCTCGGCGCTGCAGCTCAACGCGGCGACGCGGCAGAGCCTGGCGACGATGCGGGCGAGCTCCAACCGGCTGCCGGCGCCGTTCGACAAGCTGATGCGGGCGGCGTCGGAGGAGTTCGAGGGGACGGTGGCGTCGTCGGTGGTGGCCGAGCTGCAGAAGGGTCTGGCCGAGAACGTCACGGCGGTGTGCCGGCAGCTGATCACCGGGCGCTATCCGTTCACCAAGGGCTCGGACAAGGAAGTCCAGATGGCGGACTTCGCCCGGGTGTTCTCGCCGAACGGGGTGATGGACAAGTTCTTCATCACCAGCCTGCAGACCTATGTCGACACCTCGAAGGCCGAGTGGACCTGGCGCAAGGACAGCCGGGTGGGGCAGATGCTGTCGAACAATTCGCTGAGGGAATTCCAGCGGGCGGCGCAGATCCGCGACGCGTTCTTCGGCGCCGGCGGCACGCAGGCGAGCTTTGCCTTCGCGGTGATGCCGCTGACGCCGACGGCGGCGGGGACGACGGTGAAGCTCGACATCAACGGCACGCAGATCGCCTCGCCGCAGGCGCCGCCGGAGCCGGGCTTCACCTTCCCCGGAACGACGCCGCCGCCGGCGCCGCCGCCGCAGTCGGTTGCGCCGGCGACGGTGATGTTCCCGGGGCCGACCGGGCTTGGCCGGGTGACGATGGTGGCGATCTCGGACCAGACCGGCACGAGCTTTCCGCTGATGGAGCGGACCGGCGTGTGGGCGTTGTTCAAGGTGCTCGACCAGAGCAAGGTGTCGAAACAGGGCGACGCGCTGCGGGTGGTGATCACCGCCGGGCGCGAGCATGCCTATCGCTTCAATGTGCAGTCGACGGTGAACCCGTTCACGATGTCGGCCCTGCGGGAGTTCAATTGCCCCGCGACGCTGGTGCAATGACATGGCGACACGCTGCGCGCTCTACGGCAAGCTGCCGGTCAAGCGGGACTTCATCGCCGAGGGCGTGCCGCGCGGGTTCCTGCCGGTGTGGGAGCCGTGGCTGCAAGGGGCGATCAGCGCCAGCCGGCTGTCGATCGGCGCGCGCTGGCCGGAGCTGTACCTGCGGGCGCCGATCTGGCGGTTCTGGCTCGGCAAGAGCCATTGCGGCGCGACGGTGACGGGGGCGCTGATGCCGTCGGTCGACGGGATCGGCCGGTATTTTCCGCTGACGCTGCTGGCGATGGCGGAGGAGGAACAGGCGTTCGCGCCGCCGTCGGTCGATCCGCAGGAGGCGTGGTATCAGATGATCGAGGACTTCCTGCTGGCGAGCCTCGACGACGACCTGAACTTCGAGGCGATGACCGAGGCGCTGAAGGGGCTGGCGCCGCCGGCCGCCATCGCCGAGCCGGCGTTTCCGTCGGGCTCGCGGGTGCTGGGCGACGGCATGCTGCTGACGACGGCTGCGGCGGAGGGCGGCAACCTGTTCGAGGCGCTCGGGCCGGCGGACGCGGCAAGGGTGGCGTCGACGGCGACGTTCTGGTGGACGGTCGGCGGCGAGGGGTTCGAGCCGATGGTGCTGTCGGGGCACCGCTTGCCGGATCCGGGGCAGTTTCGCGGCTTCCTGACTGGTCGCTTCGAGGCGGCGTCCTAGGCGAGGACGTCAGGCGCCTCCGGCGGTTGTCGGGAAGCGCGATGCAGGCGGATCGCCGGGGCTCGATGGGGCCCTGGCCCAACGGGTTTCGGCGGACGTCCGGCCACCGCGCGAGGCGCGCGGGCCGGGCGCCGTCTGAGGACGAGGATCGCGAATGGACATGGCGTCGCTGGTGTTCGAATCCGGGGCATCGAGCCATACCGGCAAGGTCCGGCAGGCGAACGAGGACAATTTCCTGATGCGTCCCGGCCTCGGCCTGTGGGTGGTGTCCGACGGCATGGGCGGGCACCAGGCCGGCAAGCTCGCCAGCATGGTCGTGTGCGAGGAACTGGGCGGTGTCGCGGCGCAGGCGGACGCGGTGGGGCTGTTGCGCCAGTGCGAGGCGAAGCTGGTGCGGGCGAACACCCGGCTCAGGGTGGCGGCGGCGGAGATGGGTCTGGCGCTGATCGGCGCGACGGTGGTGATCCTGCTGGCGCACGGGGCGTCCTATGCCTGCGTCTGGTCGGGCGACAGCCGGATCTACCGGGTGCGCGAGGGCGAGATCAGCCAGCTCACCCGCGACCATTCGGAGGCGGAGGAACTGGTGGCGCAGGGCATGCTGACGCGGGAGGAAGCGGCGCGCTGGCCCCGGCGCAACGTCATCACCCGGGCGATCGGCGTCACCGAGGAGGTGGAACTGGAGATGGTCGACGGGCTGATCGAGACCGGCGACACCTATGTGCTGTGCTCGGACGGGCTGACGATCCATGTCAGCGACGAGGAAATCCGCGACATGGTCACCGGTCACGACGCCCAGGTGGCGTGCGACGCGCTGATCGCGCTTGCCTTGGAGCGCGGCGGCAAGGACAATGTGACGGCAATCGTGGTGCAGACGCGCCGGCGCGAGCCGACGGTGCTCGAACTCGGGGCGCATGTGAAACCGAACTGGGCGACGACGTCATGAGCGCGGGTGGATCGCAACGGTCGGGTGGAAGCTGGCTGCCGGAGGGCACCCGGCTCAACGAGATGTATGCGATCGACGCCGGCATCGCCGCCGGCGGCATGGGCGAGATCTATCGCGGCCACAACATCCAGACCGGCGACCTCGTCGCGATCAAGATGATCCGCAACGACGTGGCGGATACCGAATCGGCGATGATGCTGTTTCGCAAGGAAGCGTCGGCGCTGCACAATCTCTATCACGAGAGCATCGTTCGCTATTACGGCTTCTCCGTCGATCCGGGGCTGAACCGGCCGTATCTGGCGATGGAGTTCGTCGACGGCGTGTCGATCTCGGACTGGCTGAAGAACGGTCCGATGAGCTTCGATCAGGTGCGGGTGCTGGCGGCGCGGGTGGCGTCGGGACTGCAGGTGGCGCATGAGCGCGGCATCATCCACCGCGACATCTCGCCCGACAACATCATCATTCCCGAGCAGGACGTCGCCAAGGCCAAGATCATCGATTTCGGCATCGCCCGCCAGACCAAGGCGTCGCACGGGACAGTGATCGGCGATGGATTTGCCGGCAAATACAATTACGTCTCACCGGAACAGCTCGGCATGTTCAACGGCGACGTGACCGGGCGTTCCGACATCTACAGCCTCGGGCTGGTGCTGTCGGAGGCGATTGCCGGGCGGTCGCTGAACATGCGCGGCAGCCCGCTGGAGGTGATCGAGAAGCGGCGGGTGGTGCCGGACATCTCGCATCTCGATCCGCGCATCCAGCCGCTGATCGGCTGGATGCTGCAACCCAACCCGGACGACCGGCCGCAGAGCATGAACGAGGTCGTCGGCTGGCTGCGGCGCGGCTCGATGCAGCCGGGGCCGTCGTGGGGCGGCTACGGCCAGGACGAGCCGGACCGGACGGTGGCGATCCCCGGCGGGGCGCGGCCATCGCCGATGCAGGGCGGGCCGATGCAGGGCGGGCAGTGGCCCGGCGACTACGCGGCGGCGCAACAGCCGCGCGGGCCGAGCCAGTGGCCGCAGGATCAGGGCGTGTCGCAGCGCGGCCCGACCCAGGGGCAGGGCCGGCACCCCAGCCAATGGCCGCAAGACCAGGGATCGCAGCGCGGACCGGCCGGCGGCTTCGGCCCGCATCCGAGCCAATGGCCGCAGGAACAGCCGGGATCGCAGCGTGGGCCGATGCCGACGGGGCAGGGCTCGGGCTGGCGACCGGCGGACGGGCAGGGCTCGCAGCCGCCGATGCCGCTGCGCGACCGGCGGGCGCCGCGTCCGGCCGTCGAGAAGAAATCCGGGTCGGCGGGGCTGATCGGCGCGGCGGCGGCGGTGGTGCTGATGCTGCTCGGCGGTGGCGGCTATTGGTTCATGACCCAGGGCAAGCCGGCCGTGCCCGGCACGACCACGGCTGACGTGACGCCGGGCGCTGGCGGCGGCGGCACGCCGGTGGCGCCGAAGGTTGAGGAGGCGGCGCCGGAGGTGCGGCCCGAGGATGTGCGGCGCTATCTGGCGGACTACCGCAAGGGCGATTGCACGTTCCTCAATCCGATCGTCGTCGCCGACAATCAGGCGATGACCGAGGGGTATGGCCGCTCGGCGCAGCCATTCCAGGCGCTCGACAGCGAGTTTCGCAAGACCTTCGGCTTCGGGGCCGGCGTGCTGATGCGGCCGGTGGCCGAGGCGCAATGCCCGGTGGTCAACCTGCTGGCGGAGACCCGGCCGAACGATCCGCGCCGGCCGCGGCTGGAGGTCGTCGCCGGCACAGTGCGCGCCGGCGACTGGCTGGCGGGCGAGGCGCAGTCGGCGGCGGGGAGTTTCGTCAGCGTCTTCCTGCTGGAGGACGACGGGTCGATGCGGGTGCTGGTCAAGCCGGTGCGGCCGGGCGGGGAGGCAGGGGCGGCGTTCCTGGCGAAGGTCCGGCGGCAAGGCGGCGAGGGCGACCGGCCGCAGCTGGTGCTGGCGCTGGCGACGGCGCAGGCGCTGCCGGTGCTGCAGTCGGAGGAGGCGATGACGGCGGCGCGGTTCGTCGAGCTACTCGGCGAGCAGGCGGCGAACAGTGGCGACAAGCCGAGCGTTTCGGCGCAATATCTGACGGTGCAGCGATAAGGCCGGCCGACGCGCGCCGGAGCGGGTTTCGCCTTGCACGGGTGCTTTCGTGCCAGGGTTTTATCGGGCAGAATGGCGACCGCTGATTTTGATCGGGTCGCGTCGCGGATTTGAGAATGGTTTTTGTCCGGAACGGTCGGCCAGACGGCACGAGCGACCGGCGCAAGCGGAGGATGATTGATGACCCTGCAGATTCCCGCCGAGCAGTCGGCAATCGATCGCAAGATCGTCGACGAGATGTTCGCGATCACGCCGGAGGACTGGAAGTCGATCCTGCTGGCGGTCGAGCCGCGCAAGAACCTCGATGGCGGCGGCGTGGCGATCACGCTGTGCAATCCGGATGTCGCCGGCGAGGAAGTCGAGCCGACCGATGAGATGCGGGCCTATGTCGGCGAGATGGTGACGTTCCTCGAGCGGGAAAAGCGGGCGTGGGAGCGGCTGTCCTACACGGCGTTTGTCGATCCGCAGGGGGCGTGGCGGCTGAAGATCGTCGTGCCGCTGCCGGACTGACCGGGAATTTGCCCGGGAGACGGCGCGCCGGACCGGTTGAACCGGGAGGGGGCGGGCGGCGTCTAATGTCAGGGGCCGAAGACGCCGGGCCGCCCGGTCGCGGCGGCGTGTCGGGGCGGTGCCAAGGATGCCAAGGGTGGCGATGGTGCCGACGGCGATGCGAGCAACACGGAGCGGATCATGAGCTTGGCTTCACGACTGGGTCGGTGGACGGCGGCGGCGCTGATCGGGGCGGGGCTTGGCCTCGGCCTGGCGGCGACGGTGTCGGCGCAGGACGCCGGCGCCGAGGCCGATCGCGGCCAGACGCGCATCATCGGCGGACGCAAGGCGGCTGACGGGGCGTGGCCGTCGCAGGTGAAGATCTTTGCCCCCGACGCGGCCGGACGCGGGCGCTACCGGGCGCATTGCGGCGGCACGGTGGTCGGCGCCACTTGGGTGCTGACGGCGGCGCATTGCTTCGTCACGCCGGCGGGGCAGGGGGCGCGGCGCCAGTCGGTGCAGGCGCAGGACGTGCTGGTGGTGGCCGGGCAGAGCCGGATTCCGGCGGTGATCACCACGGGCGACGCGATCGCGCGCAAGGCGCTGAAGGTCAAGCAGGTCATCTATCATCCGGACTTCATGCCCGACAGCTTCGCCAACGACATCGCGCTGATCGAGCTGGCGGAGCCGGCGAACGCGCCGGCCATGGCGATCGCCGGCGAATCGGCGGTGGACAAGGATCTGGCCGGGGTGGCGGCGACGGTGGTCGGCTGGGGGTTCGTCAAGGAAACCGCGAATTTCGACCTGGATCTGCTGCCGGCGGACCTGCAGGAGGTCGAGCTGCCGCTGGTTTCGATCGAGGCGTGCCGGGCGACCTACGACGCCAGCGCGCTGAAGGACAACAGCATCGACGCGCGCAACCTCTGCGCCGGCTTCCCGGGCGGCGGGCGCGATGCCTGCCGGGGCGACAGCGGCGGGCCGCTGATGGTGCGGGCCGAGGATGGCGGCTGGGTGCAGGTGGGCGTGGTCAGCTGGGGCGAGGGCTGCGGGCGCAAGGATCGCTTCGGCGTCTATTCGCGCACCGCCGCGTTCGAGCCGTGGCTGCGGGCGGTGGCGCGCGGGGCTCTGGCGCCGGTGGCGCGGCCGTCGACGGCATTCATGATGTCGGCGGCGGATATCGCAGCGCCGGCGGCCGGCGGCGGCGTCGACACGACGGAAGCGCCGATCGGCAACCTGTTCGCGATGCTGACGCCGAGCGACGTGGCGCGGTCGGCGGCGGCGGTGGAGCGGGGCGACCGGGCGCTGGTGATCGGCATCGACGGCTATGCCGAGCCGCTGTCGCTCGTCGGCTCGACGCGGGACGCGGCTGCGGTCACCGAGCTCCTGACCTCGACGCTGGGGTTCCGACGCGAACAGGTGATGACGCTGACCAACGAGAAGGCGACGCGGGCGAACATCCTGGCGGCGTTCGACGCGTGGCTGGTGCAGGGCAGCAAGCCGGGGGCGCGGACGTTCCTCTATTACAGCGGCCAGGGGTTCCAGACGCGGGTGTTCCCGGCCTTGCGCGATGCCGGCGAGGGGCCGGTGCTGGCGCCGGTCGATGTCAGCCTGGTCAGCGACGACAACGGCCGGGCGCGCGACGTGCGCAACACGATTTCCAGCAACGACGTCCGACGGCTGTTGGCGCGGCTGGCGGATCGCTCGACCACGGCGGTGTTCGACACGACGCAGGTGTCGCAGCGGGCGATCCAGCGGCCGGCGAAGGCGAGGCCGGAGGAGCGCGGCTATGTGCGCAGCGTCGAGGCGGTGGCGGAGCTGGCGCCGGAAATCGCCGACTTGGAACTGCGCGAGGGCGATGACCTGAGCGCCGAATGGACGCGCGGGCCGATTGCCTGGTTCGCCAGCGCCGCCGACCAGTGGGCGCTGGTCGATCGCGACGGCGCCGAGCCGATGGGGGTGTTCACGCGGCTCTATGTCGACGGGCTGAAGGGCGCGACGCTGATGAATGGCGGGCGCAACGACAGCAACGTCGCCGGGCTGTATGCGGATGTGCGGCTGAATGCCGAGCGCTATTGCGAGGAGGTCGGGGCCTCCTGCCGGATGGGCCTGACGCCGCAATTGCGGGCGCCGGCGGCCTTTCTCGGCACCAGCCTGCAATCGGGCCTGCGGCCGACGATCGCCGGCGTTGCCCGGAAGCAGCTGCCGAAGATCCAGAACACGGCCGGCGTCGCGGTCGAGGTGGCGCCGGTGGTCGAGGCCGCCGGCGGGCAGGCGTTCACGGTCAAGGTCACGTCGCGCAAGGCCGGTTACGTGGTGCTGGTGGCGATCCAGCCGGACGGACGGCTGACGCAGGTCTATCCCGACCCGGGGCTGGCCGAGACGGCGAAGGCGCAGCGCAAGCTGCCGAAGGATGCCCGGTCGCTGACCGAGATGAACCTGATCCAGCCCGGCCGGACGCTGACGCTGCCGGTGCGGACGCCGGCCGGCAAGCCGGTGGCGGGCACCAGCGTCATCGTGGCGATCCTGTCGGACAAGCCGGTGCAGCTGCTCGACCTGCCGCCGACGCCGCCAAATGCCAACGATGCGCTGGGCGGGCTCGTCTATGTGCACGACTACGCGCGGACGCTGAAGGTGGCGGACCGGGCGAGCGGCGGGCTGAAGGATGTCGAATGGTCGTTCGACGCGGCGCTCTATCGTCACAAGATCGCCGAGAACTGAGCCCAGGCTGACAAGGTCGGAGCCGGTGCGATCGTCGCTCCCGCTTGGGTCTTGCGGTCGGGGGCGGCGGCGCGGCGTCTGTCGGTTGGCTGGTCGGCAAGCTTGTCGACAGGCTTGCGGATGCGGAATGACGCGTTGCGGCGCGGCGGCGCGGGCCTTAGAGTTTCGGCGCGGTCGGGAATCCGGATGCGGCCGGGGTGGCCGGTTCGGCGGCGCGACGGCAGGATCCGCGAAACGCGGCATCATGGGGCGGATGCGGGTGGGGTGGACGCAAGGATGACGGGGTGAACGCGGCGCAATGAGATTCGGTCATGCCTAGGCTCGGCCGGCAGCTTCTTTTCCTGTTGGGAGCGCTCCTGCTCCTGATTGCCCAGGCATGGCCTGCGGCAGCGGAAAAGCGCGTCGCCCTGGTTATCGGCAATTCGACCTACAAGAGCGCCACCGCCCTGACCAATCCGCGCAACGACGCCGAGGATCTGGCGACGGCGCTGCGGGATCTCGGCTTTGAAGTGATGATGCGCGTCAACCTGGTGAAGGACGAGCGCAACACGGTGCTGAAGGACTTCGCCCGGATGGCCGCCGGCGCCGACACGGCGATGGTGTATTACGCCGGGCATGCGCTGCAGTATCAGGACCGGCTCTACATGGTGCCGATCGACGCGGCGCTGGAGGACGAGCTGTCGGTCAAATACGACATGCTGGCGATCGACGACATCCGCGACATGCTGGCCCAGGTGAAGGGCACGCGCATCATGGTGTTCGACGCCTGCCGCAACGATCCGTTCGCCGGCAAGCCGGGCAGCGGCGGGGCGGCGACACCGCAGATCACGCCATTGCCGCAATCGGTGACGGTCTATGCGACGGCGCCGTTCGAGGTGGCCGAGGACGGCAAGTCGCGCAACAGCCCGTTCACCCGCGCCCTGCTGAAGCATATCGGCGAGCCGGGGCTCGATGTCCGCAAGCTGTTCCGGCAGGTGACGCGGGATGTGGCGATCACCACGGCGGGTCGGCAGGTGCCGGACATCGCCATCACGCTGAAGGACGGGTTCGTCTTCAGCAAGGGCGACACCGACGCGACGATGTGGGGGCGGATTCGTTTCTCGAAGGACGCGGCGGATTTCCGCGATTTCATGACGCGCTATCCGAACTCGGAATTCGGCGCCGACGCGCGGTTCAGGCTCGATATGCTCGGCCGGCAGGTGCGGTTGATCGAGGAGGCGCGCCGGCGCGACGAGGACGCGCGCAAGCGCGAGGAGGAGCAGAAGCGCAAGGACGAGGAGGAACGGCGGGCGGCGGAGGAGCGCAAGCGCGCGGCCGAGCAATTGGCGCAGGTCTGCCAGCAGGAATCGATCCTGATCGGCGGCTATGTGGTGACGGCGCGCAAGGCCGAGCTGCAGGCGCTGAAGGCGGCGGCGAAATGTCCGGATTCGGTGCCGCGCATCGAGATCGCGCTGCGCGAGATCGCCTCGGCCGAGGCGGATGCGCAGCGTCAGGCGTTTCTGGAGGCGTGTTCGCGCGAGGCGACGAGCATCGAGGAGATGACCGAGGCCGGGCGCAAGGGCGACCTGCAATCGCTGCGCGGGACGAGCAAGTGCCCGGAGACGGCGGCGCGGGTCGATGCCGGGCTGAGGCTGATCGCGGCGCGGGAGCTGGAGGCGCAGCAGCGGCTGGCGGCGGAGACGTGTTCGCGCGAGGCGACGCAGATCGAGGAGCTGGTTGCCGCCGGCAAGCGCAACGATCTGCTGGCGCTGAAGGCGAATGCCAAGTGCCCCGACACGGCGGCGAAGGCCGAGGCCGGCGCCAAGCTGGTGCTGGCGCGTGAGCTGGAAGCGGCGCAGAAGGCCTTTGCCGAGGCCTGCAAGCGCGAGGCGACGAGCATCGAGGAGATGATCGTCGCCGGCCGCAAGGGCGACCTGCAGGCCTTGCGCGGCAGCAGCAAGTGCCCGGATGCGACGGCGCGCGTCGATGTCGGCCTGCGCCAGATCGCGGCGCGGGAGCAGGAAGCGCAGCAGAAGGCGTTCGCCGAGGGGTGTGCGCGCGAGGTGACGACCATCGCCGAGGCGGCGGCGGCCGGGCGCAAGGCGGACCTGCAGGGGCTGCGCGGCGCCAGCAAGTGCCCGGAGACGGCGGGCCGGGTCGACATGGCACTGAAGGAGATCGCCGCGCGCGAGAGCGAGGCGCAGCGCAAGGCCCAGGCCGAGCTCTGCGCCCAGGAACTGAAGTCGGTCAACGACGCGGCCGAGGGCGGCCGCAAGGCCGACCTCATCGCGCTGAAGGGCAAGGCGCAGTGTTCGGAAGCGGCGGCGCGGGCGGTGGCGGCGCTGGATGACATCGCGGCCAAGGAACAGGCGGCGAAGAAGCAGGCGGCGGAGCAGGCCGCCGCCGAGGCTTGCCGAAAGGAACTGGAGACGATCGACCAGCTGGTTGCCAACGACAACAAGTCGGGGCTGGCGTCGTTCAAGCCGACGGTCGGGTGCGGCGACGGCGCGGCGCGGATCTTCAAGGCGCTGGCGGCGATCGACGCGCGGGAGAAGCAGGCGCAGGCGCAGCTTTGCGCGCAGGAAGGCGGCACCGTGGCGGAGCTGCAGGCGCAGGCGCGGCGCGAGGATCTCGACGGGTTGCGGCGGTCGGCGAAGTGCAAGGCGACGGCGGGTCTGATCGATCAGGCGCTGGCGGCGCTGAAGGCGCAGGACGACAAGCAGTGCGCGGCGGAGACATCGCGGCTTGGCGGACTGGGGCGAAGCGACGAGGCGGCGCTGTCGGCGTTCGTCGAAGCGGCGCGGTGCGCCAAGGCGAAGGACCGGGGCAACGAGATGCTGGCGGAGGCGCGGCAGGCGCGCCAGCTGTGCGAGCGCGAGGAGGCCGAGGCCGACCAGCTGAAGGCCAGCGGCTCGCGGGACGAGCGGGCGCGGTTCCTGCGCAATGCCAAGTGCGAGCCGGCGAAGCGGATCGTGCTGGCATCGCTGGAGCAGCCGCCGCTCGGCGGCGTGCCGGGGGCGGGCGACGACGCGGCGGCGCGGACGGCGTTGATCGAGCGCGGGCAGAACGCGCTGTCGAAGGTCGGCTGCTATGACGGAGCCACCGACGGCAAGGCCGGGGCGCGGACGAGCGAAGCGCTGCGGCGGTATCTGGAGCGCAAGGGCGAGGCGGCGGAGGAGCCGGACTTCAACGAGGAGATCGTGCGGGCGATCGAGGCCGAGGGCACCCGGCGGATCTGCCCGATCGAATGCGACGCCGACGAGACCCTGCGTGACGGTCGCTGCGTCGCCAAGCGGCCGGTCGAGCCGACGCGTCCGGCCAAGCCCGACAAGCCGGAAAAGCGGATCGTCAAGCCGGCCGAGCCGAAGCCGCCGAAAGTGGTGGTGGTGCGGCCGCAGCCGCCGACACCACAGCAGGTGGCACCGGCCGCCGCCGCGACCAAGCCGAAGGGCCCGCGGCTGATTCTCGGCAATTGACCGAGACAAGGCGGGGTCGCCGCGCGGGGCGCAACCGGTGCGGCGACAACGTCGGGGTGCCGCGATGATCGGAGCCAGGATCGGCTGGACGGCTTGGGGCGGGCGTAGGGGGGGCTTTGCGGATAGGCCGATGGCGAGGCCCGGGCGGGCGCGATCCCGACTGGTGCTTGGCTGTTGATGCGGCTGCGGTTTTGCCGCGGGCGGCCGGCGACATGGCTGGCGCGCACGGGCGGGGGATTAACCAAATCGATTGAGAAAACCTGTCGCCGCGGAGCTGACTCGATAAGAGAGTGACAGCTTTCCGCGAAAATGTTATGGTTAGGAGAGTTTGATAGCAGACTGGTTCTTCTACGAAGGGTTTTTCCACATGCGGTTTCACCTCGCGCTTCTTGCCGCCTCGGCGTTGATTGCAACGTCGTTCGCCTCCGTGGCGATGGCGGATCAGGCCGGCACCACGCCGACGGGGCAGGCGACGCAGACCGGACAGCGCGCGGCGACGAACACGCCGTCGGGCATCGGTCCGTCGGGCAACGGGCCGCGCGAGCCGACGACGCCGCAGGTGATCTATCCGCAGCCGGCGCCGCGCGTCGTCGCTCCTGTCGCCGTGGCGCAGGCATCCGGCGGATGTTCCTCGCTGATGTGCCCGAAGTTCGTCCTGCTCGGGACCGGGTTCTGAGGCGGTGGCGCGCCGATCGGTCGATGTGGCTGTTCATGGGCTGCTAAAGTATTAACGAAGTATTAATTCGTTGTTTTGCATTCCGATGGCGCCTTTAAGCAAAGGTGCGGTCTTGTTGCTACATCGCCGGGCGCGCGTTCAGGTTGTCGATCGCCAGGCTCTGACCGGGCTTCTCGCGGGTTAGCGCCCGATTCGCAAGGGTCGATCCGGATCGATATTCCGGCTTAGCCCAAGGAGTCCGCATCGAACAGATGCGATCGGGAGGCGATCGGCGTTCACCATGCCGAGGCCGGCAAATTGGCTGAATTCTTGGCGATTCCGTCTATCGACCCGGGGCGACCCGTTGCCCGCCCGTTTGGTGTTGGCGGGGACGATGTTGCGCAAAAGGCACAATGATTGGGTTCCTGCAGGGGGTATTGGTCGATTCCTGGTTGCGGCGGTCGGCGTCCTGGCCGGGTGATTGCCGCATCGGCAGATGCAGGCCCTTGATCGCAAAAGAATTTTAAATCTTGGTCAATGATTTATGAATTCAATCGCCCGGCAGGTGGAGGCGGCTTGCGAGGATTGGCGTTGTTGCGTTCGCCGTCTTTGAGATGCTACTCCTCTGCCAAACCTATTCGTGACTACGGGTGCGAATCCGTATCGGGAGCATTGCATGTCCAATCGCCAGCCGCGCAATCAGATGACCTCGGTTTCCTCCGCCGAAGGCGCAAGCGGGACGTCGAGCCATGGGCTGGGGACGGGGCAGGGGCGCTACGGCATCCGGCGCGCCGGTCTGATCCTGGGCGTTTCGGCGCTGGCGATGGCGCTGGCGTGGTCCGATGCGGCGCGGGCGCAATCGGTCTGGCAGGGCGATACCGATACTGACTATTCGACCGGCACCAACTGGGACACGAACGCCGTTCCCGGCGCGGCGGACAATGTCCAGATCGGCGCTGGCGCGCCGGCTGATCCGACGCTCTCGGCTGCGGAAACGGCGAACAATGTCGACGTACTCGCGGGCGGCACCCTGACGGTGACGGCGGCCGGCACGCTCAACGCCGCGACGATCACCACCGCCGTCGGCGGCACGATCGACAATAGCGGCACGCTGAATTCCGCCGCCGCGCTCGTCAATGCCGGCACGCTGACCAATGCGAACATTATCAATGCCGGCATCGACAATAGCGGCAACGCGACCAATTCCGGCACGGTGGCATCGCTGATCAATACGGCCGGCACGTTCGGCAATACCGGCATCGTCGCCGGCACGGCGGACGTGTCCGGCGGCGCCGTGACCAATGATGTTGGCGGCTCGATCGGCGGCACGTCGACCGTGACCGGCGGTACGCTGACCAACAATGGCGGCACGCTTGCGGCGGTCGACAACCAGGCCGGCGGCACGTTCGACAACACGTCCGGCAATGCCGGGGCGGTGACCAATGCCGGCACGGCGACGAATGCCGGCACGGTTGCCTCGCTGGTCAACACCGGCGGCACATTCGGCAATACCGGGACGATCACCGGCGCGGTTGACAATTCGGCCGACCTGACGACCAGCGGCACCATCAGCGGCGGGTTGACCAATACCGGCACGGTGAATGCCCAGGGCACGATCAACGGCGTGATCGCCAACAATGCCGGCGGCGTGATGACGGTCACAGGCGTCATTGCCGGCGACAACACCTTCACCAACGCGGCCGGCGCGCAGCTTGATGTCACCGGCGGCAATTTCACCGGCATCACGACGCTGATGAACAACAACATCGTCAACATCGCGGCCGGCCGGACACTGGCGGCCGACACGATCAACAACAATGCCGGCTCGATCTCGATCGGCAATGGCGCGACGCTGCAGGGCACCGGCAACACGCTGAACAATGCCGCGACGATCAATGTGGCGACCGGCGGCACGGTCACCGATGCCGGCGCGATCAACAACCTGGCGACCGGCATCATCAACTTCAACGGCCCCGGCGGCACGGCGACGCTGGCGAGCGGCGGCGGGCTCGACATCACCAATGACGGCGCGATCAATGTCGTGTCCGGCGACGTGGACCTGACTTCGGGCAATCTGATCGTGCAGGGCGCCGGCGGTGTTCTGAATGTCACCGGCGGCAACATGACGGTGACAGCGGGCGTCGAGAACAACGGAACGGCCGCCGCCGGCATCACCATCGGCGCCGGCCGGACGCTGGCCGCCGCGACGGTGACGAATGCCGCCGGCGCGACGATCGCCAATTCCGGCAATCTGACGTCGGGCGCCGTCGTCGCCAATTCCGGGACGATTAATAACCTGCTGGCGGCGAGCGTCATTGATGGCGGGGTGAACAACCTAACCGCCGGCTCGGTGCTGACCAATGTCGGCACGGTGAACGGCGGGGTGACGAATGCCGGGACGGTGAACTCCAACACCGCGACCAGCGTGATCAATGGCGGGCTGATCAGCACCGCCGGCGCGGTCAACGCGGCCGGGCAGGTGAACGGCGCCATCGACAACAGCGGCACCAGCGTGTTCACGGTGACCGGCAACCTGACCGGCGACAACACCTTCACCAATGGCGGCACGGCGCAGCTTGTCGTTTCGGGCGGCAACTTCACCGGTATCACCGCACTTGCCAACAATTCGACCAACGCGACCGGCGTCGACATCGCGGCGACGCGGCTTTTGTCGGCGGCGAGCGTGAGCAATGGCGCCGGCGCGACCATCCGCAATGCCGGGACGCTGACCTCGGGCGCGGTGATCCAGAACTCCGGGACGATCAACAACAGCACGGCGGCGAGCATCGTCAATGGCGGGGTCAACAACCTCACCGCCGGCTCGCTGCTGACCAATGTCGGCACGGTGAATGGCGGCGTGACCAATGCCGGGACGGTGAACTCCAACACCGCGACCAGCGTGATCAATGGCGGGCTGATCAATACCGGCACCGTCAACGCGGCCGGGCAGGTCAACGGCGCCATCGCCAACAATGCCGGTTCGTTCACGGTGACCGGGGCGCTTACCGGCAACAACACTTTCACCAATGCCGGCGGCGCGACGCTGAACGTCAATGGCGGCGACTTCACCGGACTGACGTCGCTCGGCAATACCGGCACGATCAACCTCGCCGACACCCGCGCCCTGACCACGGCGGGCACGATCACCAACAATGCCGGTGGCGCGATCAATCTGACCGGGACGACGGCGACGGTGTCGACGCTGGCCAATGCCGGCACGGTCAACATGACCAACGGCGCGATCAACAGCGTGCTGAATGTCGGCGGCAACTATTCGGCGACGGCGGGCGTGATCAACCTCGACGTCGACCTGTCGGCGACCAATTCGGCGGCGCAGCGCGGCGACCGGCTGGTTGCCACCGGCACCACCAGCGGCACGACGACGCTGAACTTCACCAATATCGGCACGAAGGGCTATTTCGCCAACGCGATCAACGTGGTCACCGATACGGGCACGACCGCGAACTTCACCACGACCGGGCTGGAGCGCAACCTGCTGGTGATTTACACCTTCCAGCGGAGCGGCAATAACTGGCAGATCGTGTCGTCGCTCGACGCCGCCGGCGCGGGCGTGGCGGCCTCGAGCGTTTCATCTGCCTTGACCTCGATCAGCACCGGGTTCACCGAGGCGGCGAGCGCGTTCATCAGCCAGCCGGCCGATCCGAAGGTCAACCAGCTGTCTTTCGGCATCTGGTCGCGCGGCAAGGCCGGCCAGTATGACATTTCCAGCCGGACCTCGACGCTGAAGTCAGCGGCGAACTCGCGCTGGGAAAGCACGCTGGCGGGCTACCAGATCGGCGCCGACGGCGGCATCTTCGATATCAACGGCTCGGGCTTCAACCTGCACTTCGGCCTGACCGGCGGTACGGTTGTGGTCAAGGGCAAGGACGCCAAGTTCGCCGGGATGTCGAAGACCGACGCGGAAGCGCCGTTCTTCGGCTTCTACACCGCCCTGACCGGACACGGCTATTTCGCCGACCTGCAGGTGCAGCGCAACTATTACGACATGGCGCTGCTCAACCCGACGGCCGGCTTCAACAATGCCCAGGTCGGCGGCGCCGGCTACACCGTGGTCGGCTCGCTCGGCAAGCAGTTCGTCATCGGCGAATCGTCGTTCATCGAGCCGTCGATCGGCCTCAACTGGTCGCGGATCAAGGTCGAGGACGTCGGCATTGCCGGCATCGGCGTGGTGCGGACCAATGACATCGAGAGCACGCTCGGCAGCTTCCGCCTGCGTGCCGGCACGGCCTTCCAGGCGACCGAAAACCTGGTGCTGCAGCCGACGGTCACCGCCAGCATCTGGCATGAGTTCTCCGGCAACAGCACCGGCTCGTTCATCTCGGCCGGCGGCACCGAAACCATCACCTCGACCCGGGTCGGCACCTTCGGCCAGGTCGGCGCCGGCGTGACGGCGCAGAGCCTGAATAGCGGGCTCCTCGGCTTCGTGCGCGCCGACTATCGCTTCGGCCAGAACATCAACGGCGTCGCCGTCAATGCCGGTATCCGCTACCAGTTCTGATGCTGGTCGCGATCCACGGATGTCGCAGAGTTGCTTTGCCGGGGCCCTTTGGCCCCGGCTTTGTTTTGCCCCCCGGCGTTGTCTTCGAGCGTTGCGATCGATCCTGGCTCCAGCCGGCTTCGCCGAGGATTCCCGCTGTCATTCCAGTGTCACCGGATGTGGGGAATGAAGTGCTCCGTCGCCGCTGGGGCGGCAGACCGATCACGCCTCGCGACCGGCCATGAGCCGGGCTCGCGGCAGGCTGGCGCCCGGCCGCTGCCGCGCCGGCCGCGCCCGACAGAGCTGGAGTTTCCCCGATGTTGATGTCCGCGCAGTCCCCGTCGCGTCCGCAATCCTGGCGCATCGTCGAAGGCTCGGTGCTGGGTGAGACCGGGTGCGCGATTGGCGAGGTGGCGATTGCCGATGGCAGGATCGTCGATGCGGCAGGCAGGGCGGCGATGTGCCTTGATGCCAGCGGGCTTCTGGTGTTGCCGGGGATCATCGATATCCACGGCGACGCATTTGAACGGCAGATCATGCCGCGCCCGAATGTCGGGTTTTCGCTGGAGACGGCGCTGGCCGATACCGACCGGCAACTGGTCAGCAATGGCATCACCACGGCCTATCACGGTGTCACCTGGTCGTGGGAACCGGGCCTACGCGGGGCGGAAAACGCCCGGGCGCTGCTCGACCGGCTGGAGGAGATGGGGCCGCGACTGGCGGCCGACACCCGCTATCACCTGCGCCACGAGATCTTCAACCTCGCCGGCGAGGCCGAGATCCTCGAATGGATCGAAGCGGGGCGGATCGGCTGCCTGGCGTTCAACGATCACATGGAAGGCACGTTCAAGGCGCGGCACCGGCCGGAGAAGGTCGGCAAGATGATCGAGCGGTCGGGGCTGGCGCGGGAGGACTTCTTGTCACTCGTCGAGGCGGTCTATGCGCGGCGCGACGAGGTGGCGGCGTCGGTGGAGCGGCTGGCGCGGGCAGGGCTGCGGGCGGGCATTCCGACCCTGTCCCATGACGACATGACGCCGGAGATGCGGCAATGGTTCCGCGGCATCGGCGTCGGCATCGCCGAGTTCCCGGTGACGGAGGCGACGGCGCGGGAGGCCGCCGCCCACGGTGAGGCGATCGTGTTCGGCGCGCCGAACGTGCTGCGCGGCGGCAGCCATACGGGATGTCCGACTGCGGCGGAGATGGTGCGGCTGGGGCTGTGCAGCGTGCTTGCCTCCGATTACTACTATCCGGCATTGCTCGGGGCGCCGTTCCGGCTGGTCGCCGACGGGGTGTGTTCGTTCGAGACGGCGTGGGCGCTGGTATCGTCGGGGCCGGCGAAGGCGCTGGGCCTCACCGATCGCGGCCAGCTGACGGCGGGAGCGCGGGCGGACGTGCTGGTGGTCGATCCGCGTGGGCCGGGCGGGCTGGCGCGGGTGGTGGCGACATTCGCCCATGGCCGGTTGGTCTATCTGGCTGATGGCGGGCGATTGATCGGCGGCTGAACGACGGCTGGCGCCGGCTCCATCCCGGCAAGACCTGCCGCAAGACCAACCTTCCGGCAGGTCCAAACGAGGGCTCCAAACGAAAACGCTCGCGGGCAACCGCGAGCGTTGTTCTGTTTGGGGGCGCCAAAACAGGGGCGTTGCCGCCCCCTTTGGCCTTACTTCAGCAGCTTGCCGAGCGACAGGAACTGGGTCTCGCCGGAGGAACCGTCGATGCCGTCATTGTCGGTGACGATGAAGGCGGTGCCGGCGGCGTCGATGGCGAAGCCCTCGACCTTGTCGAGGACATAGCCGTTGGCGGCCTTCAGGTCGGGCAACAGGTCGCGCAGGATGGTCTTCTTGACCGTCGGGACGCTGGCGGCGTCAAGGGCGGCCGGCACGACGCCGTCGAGCGACACGCGGGTGAGCAGCTTCACCTTGGCGGCGGCGCCGACGAGGTTGTCGCGCTCGACGATGACGAAGCCGCCGTCGACGGCGGTGATCTCCGACAGGCCGACCCAGCCGGCGCCCTTCGGCTCCAGCGGATAGCGCACCTGACCGAAGGCGCCGGTGGCGGGCGTGTAGGCGAGCAGGCGGACGGCGCCCTTCGGGTCGTCCTTCCATTCGCGCTGCACGGCGATCCAGACGGTTTCGGCGGCGCCGGTGCCGGTGACGGTGACGCCCTCGAAGCCGAAGCGGGTGGCCTGGGCGGCGAGCGCTTCCGGCAGGTCGACGACGCGCTCGACCTCGCCCTTGGCGTTGACCTTGATCAGGCTCGACTGGGTCTTGTTCTTCTCGCGCTCGGGGTTGCCCTCGGAGGCGAGCCAGAAGCCGCCGTCGGCGGCGGTGGCGATGCCCTCGAGGTCGAGGTTTTCGACCGGCTTGCCGTCCTTGGTGACGGTGATGGCGTCGACGATGGTCGCCGGCGCCTTGCTGGCGTCGATGGTGAGGATGCGGGCGGTGGCGTAAAACGAATCGGTGACGGCGTAGAGCTTGCCGGCGGTCTCGCGATCGGCGGCGAGGCCCGACAGGGCGCCCCAGGCGATCGGCTTGCCCTTGGCGTCGTCGGCGGAGACGATGGTCGGGTAGGCGGCCAGCTTGGCGCCGTACTGGTAGATCGTCACGATCGAGCCGATGCCGCCGTCCTTGCGGTTGTCGGTCTCGGAGGCGGTGACGAACAGGCCGCGGGCGGGCAGGGCGAGCAGGCCCTCGGGGCCGACGCCGCCCGGCAGCGCCTGGACGAAGGCCGGGGCGGCGCCGGTGTCGCGATAGACGCCGACGAGCGAGGCGCGCTCGGCGCCGACGAAGATCAGCTTGTCGGGGCCGAAGCCGCCGGTGGCGAGGCCTTCCGGCTCGATGCCCTTCTTGTTGCGCTTTTCCGGATAGTGGCCGAGGCGCACCGCCCGCATTTCGAAGCCGGTGCCGTCGGCATAGGCGACCGTGCCGTCGCGCTTGAAGATGGTGAAGCCGCGCGAGCCGCCCTTCCAGTCGCCTTCGTCGGCGGTGACGAAGCGGTCGGCGTCGAGCCACTTGACCGCGTCGGGTTCGCGGGCGACGCCGGTCATCTTGCCGGAGAGGTCGATGATGCCGTCGCGCTTGACGTCGATGCCGTCGAGATCGACGCTGCCGGCGGGGAAGTGGGCGACGATCTTGGCGCTGGCGAGGTCGACGATGGCGATGTGGTTGTTTTCCTGCAGCGTCACCACGACTTCGTTGCGGGCGTTGATGTCGACGAATTCCGGCTCGGGATCGCTGCCGGCGACGGCGGCGATGCCGGTGAGGTCGACGACGGTGCGCGAGGCGCAATCGACGACGCCGTCCTTCAGCTTGAGGATCGTCAGGTTGCCGGCCGGCAGCTGCGGGATGGCGCCGTCATTGACCTTCTCGTCGCGCTCGTTCTC
>JAEULV010000018.1 GCA_016793065.1 Hyphomicrobiaceae bacterium | reverse complement strand
GTGCCCTCCTCGGGCTCGAGCGAACAGGTGCAATAGACCAGGGTGCCGCCGGGCTTCAGCCAGTCGACGGTGCGGGCGAGGATGTCGGCCTGGATCGTCGCCAGCTTGGCGATGTCGTCGGGCGACTTGACCCGGCCGACGTCGGGATTGCGGCGAAGCGTGCCGGTGGCGGAGCAGGGGGCATCGAGCAGGATGGCGTCGAACGGCTCGGCCGGCGTCCATTCGGTCAGGTCGGCGGTGATGGTCTCGGCGTCGAGGCGCAGGCGGCCGAGATTGGCGGCAAGGCGCTTCAGCCGGTTGGCGGACTGGTCGACGGCGGTGACGATGGCACCTTTGGCGGCGAGCTGGGCGGTCTTGCCGCCGGGGGCGGCGCAGAGATCGGCGACGCGCTGGCCGGCGATGTCGCCGAGCAGGCGGGCGGGCATGGCGGCGGCGGCGTCCTGCACCCACCAGGCGCCGTCGACGAAGCCGTCGAGTTCCTCGATCGGCCCGTGTTCGCCGAGGCGGATGGAGCCGGTCGGCAGCAGCGTGCCGCCGAGGCGCTCGGCCCACAGCGCCGGATCGGCCTTGACGGTGAGGTCGAGGGGCGGATCGACGAGCAGGCCGGCGCCGATGGCGCGGGTCGCCTCCTCGCCATACGTGGCGGTCCAGCGGCGCCAGAGCCACAGCGGGATGACCTGGCGGGTGGCATCCTGCCCGGCGAGGATCTCGTCGCGGCCGCGAATGAGATTGCGCAGCACGGCGTTGACCATGCCCTTCCAGGTGCGGGTGCGCGGGTCGGCGTCGACGAGGTCGACGGCGATCGACACGGCGGCGTGGTCGGCGATGTCCATGAACAGGATCTGGGCGGCGCCGATGCGCAAATGGGTGCGGGTATTGCCGGCCTTGTCGGGCAGGGCGCGGTCCATCAGCGAGCGCAGGGCGTCGTCGATCAGGCCGAGCTTGCGGATGGTGATGCCGACAAGGGCGCGCACCAGCGCCCGGTCGATCGCCGGCAGGGTCGCCCAGGCGGGCTTCTCGGCCATCAGCTCCAGCTCGGCGTCGAGCGGCTGACGGTCCTCGAGCACGCGGGCGACGACGCCGGCGGCGAGGCGGCGGGCCTGCAGGCCGGGCTTGGGGCGGGGGCCGGGCGCGGCCGAGGGCCGGTTGCCGGGCTTGCGGCTGGCGGTCGCGGCGCGATTTCCGGCGCGGCGCGGAGCGTTCGGCGCGTCGCTCATGCCCACGGACCCTTGCGGCGGCCGCCGGTGGGGGGAACCGAGGTCGAGGCGGGACCGCGCGCGGCCGGGCGCATCATGCCGGCTTCCATCGACAGGAGCGCGTCGATGCGGTTCTGCGGGTCCGGATGGGTCGAGAACAGGTTATCCATGCGGGCTCCGGACAGCGGATTGACGATGAACATATGCGCGGTGGCGGGATTCGCCTCGGCATGGGCATTGGGGATGTCATGCGCCGCGCCGGAGATGCGCGCAAGGGCCGAAGCGAGGCCGCGCGGGTTGCCGCTGATCTCGGCGCCCATGCGGTCGGCGGCATATTCGCGGGTGCGGCTGATGGCCATCTGAACGATCATGGCGGCGAACGGCGCCACCAGCGTCGCCAGCAGCACGCCGACAAAGCCGAGCCGATTGGGATTGTCGCGATCGGAGGAGCCGCCGAAGAACATGCCGAAATTGGCGATCATCGAGATCGCGCCGGCAATGGTGGCGGTGATGGTCATGATCAGGGTGTCGCGGTTCTTGATGTGGGCGAGTTCGTGGGCCATGACGCCGGCGAGCTCGTCGCGCGACAGGATGCGCAGGATGCCGGTGGTGGCGGCGACGGCGGCGTGCTGCGGGTGGCGGCCGGTGGCGAAGGCGTTGGGCTGGTCTTCCTCGATCAGGTAGACGCGCGGCATCGGCAGGTCGGCGCGGGCGGCGAGCTCGGCGACCATGCGGACGAATTCGGGCGCGGTCTGCTCGTCGACCTCGACGGCGCCGTGCATCGACAGCACCATGCTGTCGGCGTTCCAGTAGCTGAACAGGTTCATGCCGGTGGCGACGACGAGGGCGATCAGCATGCCGCCCGTGCCGCCGAACAGGTAGCCGAGCCCCATGAACAGCGCGGTCATGGCGGCAAGCAACAGGGCGGTCTTGGCGTAGTTCATGATCATCCCCGAAAGTCGACGGGCCGGTACCTCATCCCGGGGTTCACCCGGCCGGCGCATGGGGGTATATGTGGGGGTGGAATGCCCGCAACATCAAGGCTCAGGTCCCGCCCTTGTCCAATCCCGCGCCCGAAATCCAGCCCGAAACCAGCGATGCCCCGGTCGAGGCCGCGCCGGCGCGACCGCGCTTCGAGGATCTGCCGCCGGCGGCGCAGCGGGCGCTGATCGAGGCGCAGGCCCGGCGCGAGGCGCTGGAGGCGGAACGGCTGGCACGGCCGCGGCCGCGCGAGATCAACGGCCGGCGCGGTCAGGAGCCGGTCCGCTACGGCGACTGGGAAGTGAAGGGCATCGCCTGCGACTTCTGAACGGGTGACGCCGGTTCAGGGCGCGGCCTTGAAGGCGTCGTCGACGGGAACCTGCAGGGCGGTCACCAGCCGGTTGGTTTCGCTTGCCATGCCGACGACGGCGACGAGTTCCATGAACTCGGCCTCGGACATGCCCTTGGCGCGGGCGGCGGTGGTGTGGGAGCGGATGCAATATTCGCAGCCATTGGCGATCGACACGGCGATATAGAGCATTTCCTTGAACTTGGGGTCGAGGGCGCCGGGCGCCATCACCGCCTTGAGCGTCGACCAGGTGCGCTCCAGCAGCGCCGGGTCGTTGGCGAGGGCGCGCCAGAAATTGTTGACGAAATCGGTCTTCCGGGTGGCGCGGATATCGGCGAAGACAGCCTCGGCCGCCGGGGTGAGCTCGGCATCGGCAAGGACACGGACGGTCGACATGGGTGGGCTCTCCGGTGGCGGCGATCGGCGGGCGTCAGGCGGCGCCGAGATGGCGGAAGGCGGCGACGACCTTTTCGTAGACCGGGCGCTTGAACGGAATGATCATGTCCGGCAGGCGCTCCATGCGCTGCCAAGCCCAGGCGGCGAATTCCTGTTCGCCGGCCGGCGGGTTCTGGATGTCGATCTCGCTTTCGTCGCCGTCGAAGCGAAAGGCGAACCATTTCTGCGACTGGCCGCGCCACTTGTGCTTCCAGCGGGCGCCGACGACCGAACGGGGGATGTCGTAGGTGTACCAGTCGGGGGCCTCGGCCAGCAGCGTGGCGCTGCGGACGTTGGTTTCCTCCCACAATTCGCGCTTGGCAGCCTCGAACGGGTCCTCGTCGGCATCGATGCCGCCCTGGGGCATCTGCCATTCGTGGCCGGGGGCGGTGTGCTCGACCTGGCCGTCCATGAAGCGGCGGCCGGTCCAGACCAGTCCGTCGCGATTGATCAGCATGATGCCGACGCAGGGGCGATAGGGCAGCGCCAGGAATTCGGCTTCGGTCATGTCGGTGCTCCACGCCGGAAACGGCGGTTCGATCTCGGCTTGCCGGCGTCGTGACGCGCAAAAGCCGGCGCAAATCCATCGACACCTGATCTAGCGCAGGTCACGCCCGGACGGAACCGAAACCTGCGGCCCGGTTCGCCGAAGAGGCGCGGCGCGGCCAGCGAGGCGCGTCAGCTCTGGCCGCCGCGGGCGCCGACCGAGGCGGGGACGAGCACGAGGCCGCGATTTTCCAGGGTCTTGGCCCATTCGGAGATCTTGCGCATGGAGATCGGCAGGGCGGACGCAAGGCCGACGGCGATGCCGCGCTGGCGGGCGAGGCCCTCGAGCTGGATCAGGCGGGCGTCGATCGACTGTTCGTTGGCGGCGGCGTCGAGGATGACGTCGGAACGCAGGAACGGCGCGCGGTTCTCGCGGGCGGTGTCGGCGGCAAGCGAGCGGGCGGAGGCGCCGTCGTCGACGTAGAACAGGCCACGACTGCCGATTTCCTTCATCACCGGGCCGATGGCGTTGGCGTCGGAGGTGAAGCGGGCGCCCATGTGGCTGATGACGCCGGCATAATTGGTCATGCGCGACATCACCCAGTGCAGCCGGTCGACATTGGCCTCGCTCGACAGACTGCTCAGCAGGGTCTGCGGGCCGGGGTCGTTGTCGGGATAGTCGAACGGCTCCATCGGCAGCTGGATCAGGATCTCGTGGCCGGTGGAGCGGGCGCGGTTCATCCAGCGGTCGAGACTGGAGCCGTAGGGGGCGAAGGCGAGCGTCGCCGAGGGCGGCAACAGCTTCAGCGCCAGGTCGGTGCCGGTCTGGCTGAGGCCGAGGCCGGTGACGATGATCACCACCTTGGCGCCGCCGCCGAGTTCGCGACCGATCGGGCGGGCGTAGATGTCCATCGGCCGGGCGCCGTCGAGGCCGAGCTTGGGCAGGGGGCCGTGGCGGCCCATTTCGGTGATTTCCTTGACCGGGGCGCTGGAGAGCGGGCCGTCGGGCGTGGCGCCGCCGCCGATGCGGGTCGGATCGGCGGGACCGCGTCCGGCGGATCCGGCCGGAGCGCCGTCGACGACCTTGACCGGTTCGTTGCCGCGTCCGGGCTCGGCGACCTGGACGGCGCCGCCGCTGAGGCCGTGGCCACGGGTGCGATCGAGCGAGACGACAGCGATCGGCTCGCCGCCATGGGGATCGTCGACGAGGGAGGCCCACATCACCGCGCCGGCAAGAATGGATACGATCAGGGTGACGCCGATGAAGCCGAGCGGCAGTTTCGGCAGGCGGGGCAGCAGCCGGCGCTTCGGCTTGGCTCCCACTCCCAGCGGCGCATTGAGATCCGAACCCGCCATGATCGCTTCCTGCTCCGCTCGTCGGGGCGGCACGGACGGCGCAGCGCGGCGCCGGGGTGCCAAACCGTTCGGGCCCGGTCGCCTCGCGGGACGCGAATCGAAAAGGCCGCCCGCGACACTGTCGCAAGGCGGCCTTAACGGATCATAAACTTGTCTGACCGGCGGGTTATCAAGTCGACCGCGCCGGCAGGCGGAGGCTCAGTTCGGCACGACGACCTTGGAGGGCGACGGCGGGAAGGCCGAATTGACCTTGATGCCGCGCAGGAGGTCGAAGGCGTAGTTCAGCGCCTTGTCGTCCTTCTGGTCCGGCGGCACATAGGCCTGCGAACCGCCGCGTTCCTCGCCGCCTTCCTTGTTCTGCAGGTGGCCCTTGAGCGCGGCCTCGCCCTGGGTGGCGTCCTTGCCCTTGAGCTGTTCCGGCGTGTCCTGCACCACCTCGATGTCGGGATCGATGCCCTTGGCCTGGATCGAGCGGCCGGAGGGGGTGTAGTAGCGCGCTGTGGTCAGGCGCAGGGCGCCGTTCTGGCCGAGCGGGATGATGGTCTGGACCGAGCCCTTGCCGAACGACCGGGTGCCGACGACGGTGGCGCGGCGGTGGTCCTGCAGGGCGCCGGCGACGATCTCGGAGGCCGAGGCCGAGCCGCCATTGACCAGCACGATGATCGGCTTGCCGTTGGTCAGATCGCCGGCGCGGGCGTTCTGACGCATGGTTTCCTCGGCGTGACGACCGCGGGTGGAGACGATCTCGCCCTTTTCCAGGAACGCGTCCGACACCGAGATCGACTGGTCGAGCAGGCCGCCGGGATTGTTGCGCAGGTCGAGGACGTAGCCCTTGATCTTGTCGGAGCCGATCTGGCTCTTCAGTTTGTCGATGCCTTCCTTCAGATTGTCGAAGGTCTGCTCGTTGAACTGGGTGATGCGCAGATAGCCGATTTCGCCCTCGGGGCGGAAGCGGACGGCGCGAATGCGGATGACGTCGCGGACGATCTTGATCTCGAGCGGATCGGCGACGCCCTCGCGCTTCAGGGTCAGGGTGATCGGGGTGTTGACCGGGCCGCGCATCTTGTCGACGGCCTGATTGAGGGTGAGGCCCTGAACCGCCTCGCCGTCGAGCTTGACGATGAAGTCGCCGGAGCGGACGCCGGCGCGGGCGGCCGGGGTGTCGTCGATCGGGGTGACGACCTTGACCAGGTTGTCCTCCATGGTCACCTCGATGCCGAGCCCGCCGAATTCACCGCGGGTCTGCACCTGCATGTCCTTGAAGTTCTTCGGCGACATGTAGCTCGAATGCGGATCGAGCGACGACAGCATGCCGTTGATCGCCGCCTCGATCAGCTTGGAATCGTCGGGAGCCTCGACATAGTCAGCCCGAACCCGTTCGAACACGTCGCCGAACAGGTTGAGCTGGCGGTAGGTCTCGGCCGAGCCGGCGGCATAGGCCGTGCCGGAGACGAGTTCCTTGCCGTGGTTGATCGCAACGGTGGCGCCAACGCCCACCAGAGCGCCGAACATCAACAGCGAGAGCTTGCGCATTATCCGCGAACCCTTTCATCCTGGGTTTGGGTCCACCAGGGACCCGGATCAATCGAAACTCCGTCCTTGCGGAATTCCACATAAAGAACAGACTGGGTGTTACCCCCATCCGAGGCGATGCTCGCGATCCGGCGCGCGCCCATCACGCCCACCGGTTCGCCAGCCAACACGAACTGCCCCAGCTCGGCATCGATCCGATCCATACCCGCCAGGACCAGATGATACCCACCGCCGGCATTGATGATCAAGAGTTGGCCGTAACTGCGGAACGGACCGGAATAAACCACCCAGCCATCGGCCGGGCTCGTCACCTGGGCTCCCGGCCGGGTATTGATCATAATTCCCTTGTTCGTGCCACCAAAACCGTCGCCCTCGCCGAAACTTCGTGCCAGCGCGCCGGCAACCGGGCGCGTCAGCTCGCCGCGCCGGCTGGCGAATTCGACGGCGGGCTGCAGCCGGCCGGGATCGGAGAGGGCGGCGAGGCGCTGCTTCGGGTCGAGGGCCTCGCGGCCACGGGCGGCTTCCTCGGCGCGGCGGGCGGCCTCGGCGGCGCGGCGGGCACCGTCGACCTCGGTTTCGAGCCGGCCGATCAGGTCCTTGAGGCTGGTGGCGCGGGTCGCCAGCTCGGCCGAGCGCTGGCGTTCCTCGTCGAGCTTCTTCTGCTGGTCGGCGCGGGCGGTCTTGCGCTCGTCCTGCAACAGCTGCAGGCGGCCGCGCTCCTCGACCAGGGCGGTGACGTCGGCACGGAAGGCGTCGCGCTCGGCGGCGGCCTGCTGCTTCAGCCGCACAAGTTCGCCAAGGTCGGTCGCCAGCCGCTCGGCCTCGGCGCGCAGTTCCGGCAGCACGGCGCCGAGCAGGATGGCGCTGCGCACGGCGGTGAGCGCGTCCTCCGGCCGGACGGCGACTGCCGGCGGCGGCTTGCGGCCCATGCGCTGCAGCGCCGCGAGCACCTGGCCAAGCACGGCCTTGCGGGCGGCGAGCGAATCGCGGATGCGGCCGGCGCGCTCCTCGATGGCACCGACGCGGGTCTCGGTGCGGGCGATGTCGGCCTCGAGTTTCTGGATGCGGCCGGCCGTCGCCAGCATCTTCTCGGCGAGGCGGATGCGGTCTTTCTCCAGCGTGTCGATCTCGGTGCGCAATTGCGATTGCCGCTCGACGCCGAGCTGGATCTCGCGGGCGAGCGTGTCGAGCTCGGCCTCGGTGCGGCGCTTGCGGTCGGCGGCGGTTTCGGTTGCGGCGGGCGCCGGCTCGGGGCGAGCCGGGCCGGCGGGAACCACCGCCAGCAGGCCGCTCAACACCAGCGCCTGGGCGAGAGACGCGGCCATGACCGGGAAATGCCGGGGCGTCGGTCTCGATCGCGGATCGGGTGCATGCCGCATGGTTTGGCTCAGATTATCCGAATCGCCCAGCCTGTCAGTGCCGAGCATATAGGGCGCGAGGCGCCGTTGCGAAAAGCGAGCCTGAGATTTTCGCCGAAATTCTGGCGGTTTGCCGGATTCGTCGGCGACCCTTGACGCGTGCTTCGGGGGAATCGCGCTTCCGTCGGCAAATCATGAGGTCCGCCCGCGGGTTGGCGCGATGGAGCGCAGCCTGTGCCGGCGCGGCGGGGCGCTGAGGCGGCGATCACACTTGCGTCATCCGGCTTGGCCGTCGGCGCTTGGGGCGACCGGTCAGACGCGGTGATAGGGGTGGCCGGAAAGGATGGTGGTGGCGCGGTAGATCTGCTCGGCCAGCATCAGCCGCACCAGCTGGTGCGGCCAGGTCATGGCGCCGAACGACAGGACGAGGTCGGCGCGGGCGCGGATGTCGTCGCCGTGGCCGTCGGGACCGCCGATGGCATAGACCGCTTCCGGGCGGCCGGCATCGCGCCAGGCGCCGAGACGCTCGGCGAAATCCGGGCTCGAGGGGCTGCGGCCGCGTTCGTCCAGCGCCACCAGCACGGCGCCGGGGGTAAGCGCCGTCAGGATGTGGCGGGCCTCCTCGGCCTTGCGCTCCTCGGCGCGGGCGGCGCGGGATTCGTCCCATTCGCGCACGTCGAAGCGGCTGAAGCCGAGGGATTTGCCGGATTTGCCGCAGCGGTCGAGATAGCGCTCGACCAGCTCGCGCTCCGGCCCCTGCTTCATGCGGCCAATGGCAAAGATCGAGATGCGCATGGGGTTTATCCGCCAGGATTGCCGACAGCGCCGCTTCGACCGGCAGGCGCCGGCGGCAAGCCCGCGTTGCCCCGTCGCGCGCCGGCGCGGCTTGCCTCCGGCGCGAGCACCTGGCGCCGGAAGGCAGGCGGTGGCGTCGGCGCGTCGGATCAGCGGGCGCGGTGTTCCGCCACCGGATCGGCCGCCCACATCTTTTCGAGATTGTAGAACTGCCGGACTTCCGGTCGGAAGACGTGAATGATCAGGTCGCCGGCGTCGATCAGCACCCAGTCGCAATGGGGCAGGCCCTCGACGCGGATGCCCTTGACGCCGATGGCGCCGAGATCCTCGACCAGGCGATCGGCGATGGCGCCGACATGGCGGTTGGAACGACCGGTGGCGACGATCATGTGATCGGCAAGGGTCGACTTGCCGGCAACGTCGATGTTGACGATATCCTCGGCCTTCGAATCCTCAAGGCTCGCGAGGGTGGCTTCCAGCACTTCAGCCGGCGCGGCAGCCGGGCGGCTGTCGATCGGCTGCGGGATGGGGTCGGTCGAACCCGCGTTCATCAGCTGCATATCCAGTTCAGTCAACTCCAACAGGAGAACGCCCGCGCCAAGCCGGCAATCGGACCCGCCAAGACAGGCCTTGGTCCCTCCATCATACGCCATAGCCACTGACCGTTTCAAGACGGGACATTCCGGCGATGAGACCGGGGGCGATGGCGGGATGGGGAGAGGGTGATGGAGCGATGGCTCGGCATGGCAAGCCGGAGATCTTCAACATGGACCAGGGCAGTCAGTTCACCAGTCTCCGGTTTACCGGCGTTTTGACGGCCGCCGGCATCTCGACCAGCATGGACGGCAAGGGTGCCTGGCGAGACACCGTCTTCGTCGAGCGGTTCTGGCGATCGATCAAGTACGAGGAGGTCGACCTGAAGGCCTGCGAGACTGTTCGGGAAGCGAGAGCATCGATCTCCAACCACATCGACTTTTACAATTCCGGACGTCCACATTCGAACCTTGACGGGCGCACACCCGACAAGGCTGACTTCGGCGGGCGACAGATGGCCAAGACCCCGCGGTCGACACCCCGGCGTGAGATCCACTAAATCCCGCGAGGCGCCGCCCAGACAAGCGGTGCCAGCTTTAGCACGCCTCGCCGGGATCAATGGAAATCCCGGCTTTTCGGCAGGATGCGGGCATCGCGCGGATGGCGATGACGCGGCAGGGTGGATACCGCGCGGCGGGGATCGCGCGCATTGCCGTCATCGCCGGGGATTGTGCCTTCACCCGCAGGCGCGCGCCTTGGCGGGATGAGCGCCGATCCGGTCCCATCCGCCGCCCAGAGATGAGCGAGCATCGCCGAGCGGTCGATGACGTTGCTCAGCATCAGGTGCACCACACCCTCGGTGGAGCGCTGCACGCGCCCCTCCACCAGCATCAGCCGCGCCGCCATCACCGGACGACGCAGCGCCTCGAACTGGCGTGCCCAGAGCACGCAATTCGTCACCCCGGTTTCATCCTCCAGCGTGATGAAGATCGCATTGCCCTTGCCGGGGCGCTGGCGCACCAGCACCAGCCCTGCCATGCGGGTGAAACGCCCATCGGCGCGAGTGCCCGTTTCCGCCGCGCTGCATACCCCGTCGCGAGCAAGAAGCGGACGCAGCAACGCCATGGGATGGGCTTTGAGCGAGAGCCGCATGGTCTGGTAGTCGGTGGCGACATGCTCGCCCAGTGTCATTTCCGGTAGCTTGGCGTCTTCTTCTTCGCCGAGCTCCCGGGCATCGACGGCGGCAAACAGCGGCAGCGGGTCATCCTCAGGCAAACGCCGCACCTCCCAGAGCGCCGCGCGGCGATCCAGCCCGATGGAACGGAAGGCATCGGCATCGGCCAGCGCGTGCATCGGGCGACCGTGCAGGCGCGCGCGCCGGGCCACAGCTTCCGCGTTGACGAAGCCGTTGCGCCGCCCCGCCACCAGCCGCCTGGCTTCCGCCTCGTGGATGCCCTCGGCCTGCCGGAAGCCGAGGCGCAGCGCGAGCGAGCCATCCAGGGCGCGCTCCAGCGTATTGTCCCAGAAGCTCTCGTTTACATCGATGGGGCGTACCTCCACGCCATGTTCACGGGCATCGCGCACGATCTGCGCCGGGGCATAGAAACCCATCGGCTGGGAGTTCAGCAGCGCGCAGGCGAAGGCCGCCGGATGATGGCACTTCAGCCAGGAAGAGATGTAGACCAGCTTGGCAAAGCTGGCGGCATGGCTTTCCGGAAAGCCATAGGAGCCGAAGCCCTTGATCTGGTTGAAGCAAGACTGCGCGAAGTCACGCGTATAGCCGCGCGCCACCATGCGCTCCACCATGAGGCTCTCGAAGCGGTGCATCGTCCCGAGATGGCGGAAGGAGGCCATGGCGCGCCGGAGCTGGTTGACCTCCACATCGGAGAATTCGGCCGCCACCATCGCAAGCTGCATCGCCTGTTCCTGAAACAGCGGCACACCCATGGTCTTGCCGAGCACGCCGCGCAGCTCATCGGGATCATGCGGGGGCGCGGGCGAGGGAAAGCTCACCTTTTCCACCCCCGAGCGGCGGCGCAGATATGGATGCACCATGTTGCCCTGAATGGGGCCGGGCCGGACGATGGCTACCTGAATGACGAGATCGTAGAACCGGCGCGGCTTCAGGCGCGGCAGCATGTTGATCTGCGCGCGGCTTTCGACCTGAAACACGCCGATGGAATCGCCCCGGCACAGCATGTCGTAGGTCGGAACATCGTCGGGGGGCACGTCGTTGAGGCCCATGTCGATGCGGTCATGATCCTTGAGCAGCTCGAATGCCTTGCGGATGCAGGTGAGCATGCCGAGCGCCAGCACATCCACCTTCATCAGTTTCAGCGTGTCGATGTCGTCCTTGTCCCATTCGATGAAGGTACGCTCCGCCATGGCGGCATTGCCGATCGGCACCAGTTCATCGAGCCGCCCGCGGGTGAGGATGAAGCCGCCGACATGTTGCGAGAGGTGGCGCGGAAACCCGAGGATGCGCTTGGCGAAGCCCACCGCGCGCGCAATCGCGGGATTGTCCGGGTCGAGCCCTGCCTGTCTCACCTGATTGCGGGTGATGTCGGAACCCCAGCTGCCCCATTGGGTGCCCGAGAGCGCCGCCGTGACATCCTCCGACAGGCCCAGCGCCTTGCCCACATCGCGGATCGCGCTCTTCGGGCGGTAATGGATCACGGCGGCGGCGAGGCCGGCGCGCTCACGGCCATAGCGCTGGTAGATGTGCTGGATGATCTCCTCCCGCCGCTCATGCTCGAAATCGACATCGATATCGGGTGGTTCCTTGCGCTCCTCGGAGATGAAGCGCGCGAAAAGCACATTGTGTTCGGCCGGGTCGACGCAGGTGATGCCGAGCACAAAGCACACGGCGGAATTGGCGGCCGAACCACGGCCCTGACACAGGATGCCCTTGTCGTTCGCGACGCGCACAATGTCGTGGATGGTGAGAAAATAGCGCGCGTAATCGAGCTTGGCGATCAACGCGAGTTCGTCGTGCAGCAACTTCTCCACGCGGGAAGGCACGCCATCGGGGTAGCGGATCGCGGCATGGCGCCACGTCAGTTCCGTCAGCCAACCCTGGGCATCCTTGCCGGGCGGGATAGGCTCATCGGGGTATTCGTAGGTGAGCTGTCCCAGATCGAACGCGATGCGGGCGAGAAGGACCTGCGTTTCGCCGATCGCCTGCGGGCAATCGGCGAACAGGCGCGCCATCTCGCGCGGATGCTTGAGGTGGCGCTCGGCATTCGCCTCCAGCAGGCGACCCGCATTTTCAAGCGTCCGCCCCTCGCGGATGCAGGTGAGGATATCCTGCAGATCGCGTTGTGTTGGATCGGCATAGAGCACGTCATTGGTCGCGATGAGCGGAAGGCCGGTGGCATGGGCAATTTGCGTCAACGCGGCAAGGCGCCTGCGGTCATCGCCCCGGCGCGGCATGGTCGCGCCAAGCCAGAGCATGTCCGGAGCAGCCTCGCGAAGGCGTGGCAGCAGCGCGGCGAGATTTCGGCTCTCTCGCTCCGGCATCACGACGAGCAGAAGATCGCGCGCATCGGAAAGGAGATCGTCGAGCCCGAGGTCGCATTCTCCCTTCCTCGCGCGGCGATTGCCCCGCGTGAGCAAGCGGCACAGCCGCGCCCAGCCCGCACGGGTGGCGGGATAGGCGATGATGTCGGGCGTGCCATCGGCAAAGGCGAGGCGTGCGCCGGTGACGAGCCGGAAATCCCGCGCGCGCGCCCGCACCTTGGCCCGGAGCGCGTCGGCCCTTTCCTCATCGGGCAAGAGCGGGGCGATCTCGACGCGATTTTCCCCCGGTCCGGAACCTTCTCGCCGCTTGACGGGAGGCAACACCCCGCCCTCGCGCAGTTCTTTCAGTGCGCCCCATGCCCGCACCACTCCCGCCACCGTATTGCGATCCGCGATGCCGAGGCCCGAGTGTCCCAGAAGCAGCGAGGTCAGCACCAGATCCGCCGCCGGCGAGGCGCCGCGCAGGAAGGAGAAATTCGTGGCACAGGCCAGCTCGGCATAGCTCATGCGAAAAGCCCGTGCATGAACCAGCGTGGGCTTGCGTTCGTGTCCCCGTAGAGCCTCTCGCGGAAAACCCAGAAGCGGTGCCCTTTCGCATCCTCGACGCGGTAGTAATCGCGCGCGGGAGCGGTCGACGCGCCTTCGCGCCACCATTCCGGCGCGATGCGCTCGGGACCCTCCGCGAGCATTACCTCATGCAGCACGCGCCGCCAGCGAAAGCGCAAGGGGGGACTGTCCGGCACTTCGGCCAGCACATCAATCGGCTGGGGATGCACAAAAAGCGTGAAGGGGCGCGCGGGCGGCTGCCCCGGCTCGAGCGCGGGCCATGTGGACGGTGCGCTCGAAAGCCATGGCGCGGTGCCGCCCGCCCGCGCGGGATCATGCGTATCGCTGGCCACGAAGCGCTGCACGCTCTCGTGCCCGAAACGTGCCACCAGACGGTTGACGAGATCTGCCAGCGCCTGCGCGCCTTCCGCCGCGCTTCGCTCGCCGTCAAGATGGGGCTGGAGCTCAGCCAGCGGCTCGGTCCGGAGCACCGCGAGGCGCAGGGCATCGAACCCGAAGCCCGGATCGAGCGGATCAGCGAGCGCGTCGATTTTCAGACGGGTCAGTCGCATCAGACTGGCAACGTCCCGCGTTGGCTGCGCCGTCTGGATGTGGATGCGCCGGACCATACCGTCGGACCGGAAGAAACTCGCCTCAAAAGCGCGCCCGCCAATCCCGCGCGTCTCCAGCGCCCGCATGGCATCGCCCGCCAACCGCTCCAGTGTGGCAAGAAGGCTCTCCATCAATCCCAACGGTTCGGGGAAATGCCGTTCCGCCATCACTTCCGGCAGCGGGCGCAGCGGCGTGATACGTATATCCTCCCGCCCAAGTACCCGGCTCAGCACGCTCGCCAGCCCCTCGCCGAAGCGCGCCGATAGAAGATTCGAGGGGCGGTTCGCCAGATCGCCAAGCGTTTGGAATCCGGCGCGACCCAACGCCAGCGTGGTGGCCCTGTCCTGATCCAGCGCCGTGATTGGCAGCTCTTTCGCGAGAGCCTCCTCCTCGCCGGATTGCGCGATGATGCCGCGCTTGTGACGGGCGAAAGCCCAGGCTGCCTCCGGCGTTCCGGCGATGGCAGCTTGTGTCTGCACGCCCCACCGATGCAGGCGACCACGGGCAGCCTGCCCGATTTCGCGCTCTCCCCCGAAAAGATGAGCGCAGCCGGTAATGTCGAGAATGAGGCCATCCGCACCACGGAGCGCCACCAGCGGGGTGAAGATTTCACAGGTGGCGGCAAGGGTGTGGAGAAAGCGGGAATCCCCGTCGGCATCCGCTTCGCCGGTGGTCAGCTGCGGCACCAAGGCCCGTCCCTGCGCGAGCGTCATGCCAAAGCGCAAGCCAAGCCCGGCGGCGACGGCATTGAGCGCGGCAATGGTCCGCGCGCCCCTGGCCTTTTCCACCAGCACGAAGGGAGAATCATCCCGCGTGGCGCCAGACATCCGGTGCGCCCGGTCGGTGGAGAGGAACGGGCACCACAGCGCCAGATACCGGCGCGGCGCGGCGCGCGGGCAGGTCGGTGCCGAGGGGAGAACGGGGGATGAACTGGCGGGCATCGCGATCCCACTCCACGTGAATAAGCACACCTTCCCGCCCGTTGCGGGCGCGGAGCAAACTCAGCTCGAAGCCGGGCGGCCCCGGCGCCTTGGCCGCCAGGGGGCGCGAGGGCAGTGCGCGCACCTGCCAGCGGGTGTGCGCCGCGCTGGGCACGGGCGATGCGCCAAGACGCACCATCACCACCGGTACGCCACAGGTTCTCCCCGCCAGGGAAAGGCGACGACTGGCCACCAGATCATAGGCTTTCGCCTCGCCCCGCAGTTCGATGATGACCGCTCCCAAGGCCGCACAGCGCGCGCCCTCCAGCCCCGCCTGAAGCGCGCTGGCAACATCCTGGGCGCGAAAAAACAGCACCGCCGCCGGAGATAGCCCCAGCTCTGCCAACCCTGAGGGATAGGGCAACCCGGTTTCGCGTCCCTGCGGCTCATGGCGCACCCAGAGCCAGGCGCCGTCCCTGCTGCCCGCCGCCAGCATCAGCGCCAGCGCCCCGGGCGCCGCGCTGTCCGCCTCGTGCTCGGCAAAAAACTCATGCAGGCCACTCTCCGCCAGTACGGGAAGGCATGAGGGCCGGGGATTGCCCTCCGGCATGCGAGAATGGGAGAGTGACATCGCTCGGCACCAATGTTCATGTTATGTTCCAATAATCAGACAAACCAATCGGGAGTCAAGAGCGCAGTGACCGCCGCGCGCCTCCACCCCTTTCCCGCGTATAAGCGCATCCTCGGCATCGAGCCCGAGACAGCGGGCTGTCGTCCGGATGCCTGTGTACCCCAGGCAGGATGTGCAGGCACGCAGGCTGCCGGCTGGATTTCCCGGAGTGAACCGCACCGGGTTTGCCGGAGGTTCCAGCTCCTGGGCGGATGGAGCCATGACGAGCAGGACGACGAACAGGCTTGCCACTGAAGTGCGTAGCGACGCGGTCAGGATAGTCCTTGAATACGAAGGCGAACACGACTTCCGCTGGGCTGCCATCGCCTCGATCGCAGCAAGATCGGCTGTCCGCCGGAGACACTGCGTCGTGGGTCAAGCGAGCTGAGCGGGAAAGCGGTTGGGTCGGCGGCATTGCCCCGGACCTGAATGCCCGCCCGCAGGCCCCCGAGCGTGAAAACCGTGAACTGCGGCAGGCGAATGAGATCTTGTTGATGGCATCTGCATATTTCGCATGGCGGAGCCCGACCGCTGACCGATCGGGTGCGCCGTAACGAGGTGCCGCGTCGCACGAGCCGACAGGCGAGGGAGGACGCAACAGCCTGGGGCTTGAGGCGCCCGTCCGGGCATTGTCGCTGCGGTCGCGAGAATTCCCGCGTCGAAGTCCGCGCTCGTTGAACCGGCAGCCTTTGCAGTCGCGGACCGGAACGGTGGGGGGGGAGGGGCAACAAAAGTCTGTCATCTGCCAGACCCGGACCGGCTGGCAAATGCAACACCCATAAACGCGCATCGTTCCCGTCACCCGACATATCGGGAATGACTGCCGATGTCGGGATGGTGGGGGGTATGGATATGAAGACTAAAAAACTAACGAAAACAAGCAATTAATAAGGGGAATTGGTGGAGCTGAGGGGAATTTCCCCTTGAGCCAACTTAGCCGTTCAATACCAGCTACTTACGCCTGCCTTGTGTGTCCCACGTATAGCCGGTTTGTATACCAGAGGGAAGGGGTTCAGGGGCAGCATCGTCGATTATCAGTGTCCCCTCCCGACCCCTATTTACCGCGATCAGCCGCCGCACCAGTTCGCCGGACACCTCCTTGAGGAAGCGGCGCGTCTGGAAGTCGCCGCTCGTGCGGGCGTCGTGCATCGCCTGCCCGACGACGCGGAGCGCGTCAGGGCCGTGGGCGGCTTCGAGCTGGTCGGCATAGGCCGCGACCTCTGCGGGCTTGGGAGCCGTGCGCTTAAACCTGATCTCGTCCCTGATGATCCACGTGATGCCGATGGCACAGGCTGCGACGAACCAGACGACCTGAACCCACGCCGCCCCGTGCGCCAGCCACGCCAACCAGTTCCCGACCGTCTCCATGCCTCTCTCCGCTTAGGTGTTCCGACACGTAAGCACGAAATGGGCATGGCATGAAGTGTTTTGTCGGCCCACCGTGTTCTGATGAAGGTCTTCGGAGAACGTCTCAAGCAGCAGGCCCAGAACCTCGGCATTTCGAATGCGGAGGCGGCGCGGCGTGCTGGCCTCGCGGAGCGCAGGTTCAACAACTACTGCAACGATGAGAGGGAGCCCGATCTGAAGACGCTGGTGCGCATCGCGCAGGCGCTAGAGACCACGTTGGATCACCTGCTTGGTATCCATGACCTCCCCCAGCGTGGCCCGCGAGAGGCGCTGCTTGACCGCCTCAGCTCTGCGTGCCGCACCCTGCCAGTCAAAGAGTTGGAGATCGTGACCATCCAGACCGAGGCGCTGGCAGCGCGTGCTACCGGCAAATCAAAGTCATGAAGTCCTGGGCACAGAAGATGGTGTGCCCAGCTTGCGGCTCCCGCACGAACTGCCGTTCGGTGAGTGGGGAGGACCTAGCCCCAGGTCTCACGCCTGAATACGCCAGCACGAAGACCGTCGGCGGCATCGACTTCGACGTCTACAAGCGCGTGCGCGAGTGCGCCGGGTGCGGCAAGCAATTCGTTACCTACGAGATCACGGAACAGGAGCTTGATCTCATGATCGACCATGTGGGCAGCCCCGACGAAACCCCCAAGGTCAGCGCCGCACCCAAGACCAAGCTGCAACAGTTCAAGTCATGGGTGACGTCCCAGATCATGAAGATGAAGCTGCCGCAGGGCAAATAGGCCGCTGCCTCTGCCACGCAGAAGGCCGCCACCAAGTTTCCCCACCAATGTCGTGCGCCATGCAGGGCCGTCACGAAGGCGAGGCCGTGGCGGGGTTCAAATTCATCAGGGTCCGTGCGGCTGCGCCACGGGGGAGACCGGTCCCGGCGTCCCGCCCCAGCCCCTCAAACAGCGGTCTGGCAGGGGTGAAATCGCTCAGGAGCGCCTTGGTCAGGATGGGCTGATGGGTAGGGTGCTGGCCGCTCTCGGCCACTGGCGAGGCTGAGGCGGGCTTGGCTACCTGCGATCCAATCGTCAATCGGCTGGTGTACTGAGCGGCAAACTGTTCAGCATCTGCCGGATGTCGCGCCACTGCGGCAGGTGGCTATCGAGCAACTGGTAGAAACCGTCCGTGTGGGTCCGCTCGCGCAGGTGCGCAAGCTCATGCAGCACGACATACTCCATGCATTCGGGCGGCTTCTTGGCGAGTTCGGTGTTGAGCCGGATATTGCCACTTTCGGGATGGCAGCTCCCCCACTTGGTCTTCATGCGCTGGATGAACAGGCGGTTCGCGCTGACCCCGAGCTGCTTCTCCCAGCGCGCCACCACTGGGGTTGCGGCATGCCTCAGGCTCTCGCGGTACCACGCCTCGATGAGCGAGTGTCGGTCATCCCGTGCCATCTGAGACGGCACGCAGACCACAAGCGACCGATGCGCCTGCCGGACAGAGGGCGGCCCGTCCTGATGCACGATGCGTAACAACACACGCTCGCCCCAGACATAATGGCTCTCCCTGTCGATATAGTCGCGCACGGCCTCACGGGGTTGCGCAGCCAGTTTGTGCTGGTTCTTCCTGATCCACCTCAGACGCGAGATGGCGAATGCCCGGATGGCATCTAGACCGAGCGCGTGAGGCGCGGCGATGCGGATGCGGCCTGTCGGCGGGTGCACGCTGAGGTGCAGGTTCTTGATATCCTTCCAGATCACATCGATCGTCAGGTCCCCCACGTTCACGACCTGCATCACCAGTACTCCCGTTGGTGAAACACGATGGCGAAGATCGCTTCCGTCTGCTCGGCATCGCCAACAATGTCATAGATGGCGCGCTTGATCTCCTGCTCGCGGGCGGGCACTCCCCGCCAGTCGGCGGGGCGGACCTGCTTGATCTTCTCGTCGACCCTGACGGCAAGCTCCGCGTCTTTGCCAAGATTGCTGTAGAGGGCGCGCTGGCCCTCCGTCTTGATAATGGCTGGTCGGTCGCCCTCATGACCCGCCGCCACGGTGCCAACCAGCTTGGCGATGTCCTGAAGGTACTTCTCGTATTCGATGGCCTTCGCCTTCCGGGCGGCGATGATCTCGTCCAGTAGCTTGGACATCTTCTCGTAGAAAGCCGGATCGGTCAGGCGCTCCTTGATGATCTTCGCCCGGACGTTGTTTTCGATGGTCTCGGCCACCGCGTCCTTGTTGCCGCGCAAGCTGCCAGGCATCGCACCGATCGCACCCTCGATGCCAAGCGTCGCGATGATGTCGAGAAGCGGCATGTGGGCGAAAGGCGAAATCGTCCGTGGTTCCTTCGCCTCGATATAGGTGTCGATCAAGTGGCGCATGTCGGCCTCGTAGGCCTTCAGGTCCAGCGTCTCGCCGCTAGCATTCCTAATCATGTCCCGAAGCTTGAGGGTGTCGGCAATCAGGCGCTTGATCTGTTCGACCTCGGGAGCCGTGTAGCCCGCCGTGTCGAGATCGTCGGCGATGTTGGCAAAGGCCCTGACCAGTGCCGCAAACGCCTTGTAGAACTCGGCGCGCACTGGCTCGCGCTCGGCAAGGTCCGTCGCTACCTCAGTGTTGCCGCAGAAGTAGCGCCGGAAGGCGTCGTCGTCGCGCGGCGGCGGCACAGGCTCGCAGATGAGATGGATGGTCTCCAGCGCCTCCTCCAGCCGCTTGCGGCCCTTCGTGATACGCTCCTGCAGGACGATGGCAGGGTCAGCGCCCCCGGCGCTGTGGTCCAGCTCGGATGAGTAGACGTTGATTGCGCCCTGCACCTTCTTGAACAGGTCCTTGTAGTCCACGATGTAGCCGAACTGCTTGTCCTCGCCGTCCAGCCGGTTGGTGCGGCATATCGCCTGAAACAGGCCGTGGTCCTGCATCGACTTGTCGATGTAGAGATAGGTGCAGCTTGGCGCGTCGAAGCCGGTCAGCAGCTTGTCCACGACGATCAGCAGCTTCATACCCGCAGGCTCTTTCTTGAACCGCTGCTTGGCCCTCTCCTCGTAGACCTCGGTTTTCGTCGTCCCCGGCTGTGCGGGCACGTCCTTCAGGATGGCCTGATAGAGGTTGTAGATGAACTGCTTGTCAGTCTCGCTCGCAGCACCCGTATCCTCCAGCGACACGTCAGCGGCCTGGGGGTTGTAGGACGTGATGACGGCGCATCGGTCTCTGAAGACGGTCTTCTGGAACAGGTCGAAATACTTGCAGGCCTCGTAGATGCTGCTCGCCACCAGCATCGCCGTGCCGCGCTCGCTGCTGAGGCGCGGCTTCACGCTGAAATCGAACACGATGTCGGAGACGATCCGCTCCATGCGTGAGCGGGAGGAGAGCACGCGCTGCAAGGTGCCCCACTGCTTGCGCAGCTCATCCTTCTGCCAGTCGTTCAGCCCCTTCGTCTTGGCCTCGAACCACTGGTCGATCTTGTCCTGCGAGCCGAGTTGCTGGTCGACGTCGCGCGCCTCATAGACAAGATCGAGCACGACGTTGTCCGCCACCGCCTCGCTGTACTTGTAGGTGTGGATGTAGGTGCCGAAGACCTCCAGACTGGTCAGCTTGTCCTGCTTCAAGAGGGGCGTGCCCGTGAAGCCGATAAACACGGCTCCAGGCATCATCGCCTTCATGATCCGGTGCAGCTTTCCGCTCTGAGTGCGGTGGCACTCGTCGACGAAGACGAACAGCTCGCCGATGGGCTTGACCGGCGGGTTGGCCTCCAGCTCGCGGATGAAGCGGTCGAAGTTGTCGACGCCGCGACGCACGAACTTCTGCACCAGCGAGCAGATCAGCCGAGGTGTCGGTGCTCCCGCCAGAAGCCCCATCAGGTCAGCGCCGCTGGTGGTGCGTCGCACCTCCTCACCCGCCGCCCCGAAGTTGCCTTCGATCTGCCCGTCCAACTCGTCCCGGTCGGTGACGACGATCACCCGTGCCTGCGGGTTCGTCTCCAGTATCCAGCGGGCGAGCAGCACCATGACGATGCTCTTGCCCGAGCCCTGCGTGTGCCAGATGATGCCCCCCTCGCGCTTGGCGATGCGCTCCTGCGCGGCCTTGATGCCGAAATACTGGTGCACGCGCGGCAGCTTCTTGATGCCGCCGTCGAACAGCACGAAGTCGCGCATCAGCTCAAGGCAGCGGCGCTTGTCGAACATCTTCAGGAGGTACTTGTCGAGCTTGTTCAGCGTGTCGTCGGCCTCGTCCTCCTTCCATGTGAGAAACATCTTCTCCGGCGTGCCAATGGTGCCGTAGCGCAGGCCCTCGCTGTCATTGCCCGCCAGCACGAACTGCACCGTGGGGTAGAACCACGCATTGAACTCGGGGGCCTGATTGGAAATTGATTGCCGGATGCCGTGTCCGATGGAGACGCGGCTGTTCTTCAGCTCCAGCACGCCGATCGCGATGCCGTTGACGAAGAGCACCACGTCGGGCCGCCGCGTGCTGCCGCCCTGAAGCGTCACTTCCTCGGCGATGGCGAAGTCGTTGCGTTCCGGGTGCTCCCAGTCGATCAGGCGCACCTTCTCGTGCAGCCGGTCGGCGGCTGTCTTCACATCGACGCCATAGCGCAACAGCTCATGCACGGCCTTGTTGTTGTGGTAGAGGCTGCGGCTGTGGTCCATGGCCTCGCGGCGCAGGCGCTCCAGCGCGGCGGCGGTTTGCGCCTCGGTGTAACCCCGCGCCGTCAGGTTGGCGGCGAAGAGGGCGGCCTCGATGTTGGTGTTCGCGCGTTCGGTCCAGTCGCCGAGATAGCGCCAGCCCAGCCGGTCGCGGAACAGCGCGATCACCCGGTTCTGCGTGATGCGTTCAGGCTCGCCGATCATGTCTTCACCAGCTTGAACTTGATCTCGTAGCGGTAGAACGAGACGTTGGGCACCATGGCCAAGGCCCAGCGGGTTTTCTTGTCGTCCTCCAGCGCGATGATGGCTCCCTCGACCGTCTGGTCAGGTTCGGCGATCTGCTCCTTCACATAGCCCATATAGCGCAGTGCCTGACCGACCACGACATCGCTCACCCGGCCACGCTTCAACTCGACCACCAAGAGCCGCTTCTTGTCCTTGCTGATCGCCAGAATGTCGATGGGTCCGGCGTCGGTCGCGTATTGCAGGCCGATGCGCTCGCCATCTTCCTCGAAGATCGTGAACTCGCGTCCGAGTTCTGTCTGCGCCCAGTTGACCGCAAGGAACGCCTCCAGATGCTTCTCCATCGCGAAGGCGATGGGGTCCTCAATCACGGGGTCGGCGGCGATCACGGCGAGCACAGGCGCGTCGGCGCGCAGCAGCGTCTCGATCTCCGGGCCATGCACCGTGATGTTGCTGATCGTACCGATGGAGCCGGTCGAGTTCTGCAAAGCCTCGCTCATTGCGGCGCGGGCGATGCTCTGGCCAAGCCATTTCACCCGGCGGCGATGCGGCAGATGCGTGCCAGGCGCGTAGTAATAACTGCCCGTCACCTCGCCCGCGCGGTATTGGCCCATGCCATCGGGGCAGAGCACGATGTCGCCCTCAACGAGGCCTTTACCGAGGGTCCAGAGGGCGCCGCAAGCGAGCCCCGCCGCAACGCGCGATTTGTCAGTGTGGCCCGTGAGAAAGACCGGCACATAGGTCTTGTTGAAGCTGCGCCAGTCATCGGGGAACTTGCGTGACAGGTCCTCGTCGATCTGGAAATCGACGCCGATGAACACGCCCTCGAAGCACTCGGCGGCGAAGACGCTGCGCTTGCCCAGCATCAGCCGATAGTAGCTTTTCATACGAGCCTGATCTCCCCGGTCAGCAGCACCTGCATCATACCCTGCTTCACATCTCGCGCCTTGGCGAGCTTGTCCTCCAGCGCGGCGATCTCGGCGTCCATGTCCGAGAGCACGGCGGCGATGGCGCGTTGTTCGTCGAGAATGGGGGGAAGGCGCAATTTGGAGTCAGCAATCATTTTCCAGTCAGCTCTAGGCATGTGCGTGCCATATGCGGCGCTCGCAGCTTCGATGAATTGTTCGGTCTGGACAACATGAAATAGAAAGGACTGAGCAACTTGCCCGCCCTGAGCGACGAGCGGCCAAATCTCCGTCGAACACACACCGTCTACGGTCGCTAGCCAGTACTTCCGGAGATAGGGACGGAGGCGGCCAAAAAGGACATCATCGGGATAGAAGCGATACTTGATTGCATTTCGGCCTGCGGCGTCTTCAAAACGATCCACTTGGCCAACAGCAGGGAGGATTTGCTCCAGTTCCACGCATGTGCGAGCAACGGGATTGCCGAGCGTTGGCACCTTCTCGTTGCGGATGGCGACACATGTGCCGAGTTTCTTCTCGACCCACTCCCCCTGAAACCCCGGCAGGCGGCGGTGGCCGGTGAGGAGGTCCTGCATCGCGCCCTGCTTGATGGCGCGCTTCTTGGCGATCAGCGCCTCCAGCGCCTCGATCAGCGCATCCGCATCCCCCAGCGCCTCGGCAATGGCCTGTTGTTCTGGGAGCGGGGGGACGGGGATTTCAAGGCCGTTTAAGTCCCTTCCATAGATCGCTGCAACGCTAGTTGTACCGATTGCTAGAGAGCGTATACGCTCGATTGAACTGGTGCTGTTCAGCATGTAATTTAGGAAGAATGGTGAAGCGATCTTTTCCGTGTTAGGTGAAATTCTTAAAATATTTGAGTTGAAATATGCTTCGGGCAACTCATTTCGCCAAACACAAACCTTGCCGACCAAATCAAGTGTATTGCGCGTGTTAAGTAATACATCGCCATGTTCCAGGCGATCACGATCATGGACCGATAAATCTGAAGGTACGTATTCGACTTTGTCGAGACGTATGCTCCCTCTCCCCATGTTTCCCATCTTGATGAGAGGCCAACTAGATAGCTCGTCCGTGTTTGCGTAGTTCCCGCCAAGTTGGCGTGATCTGAGCAAAGTTGAAAGTGGTTCGACCCCCCACTCCTCCGGGATCACGCCCACCTCAGTCTGTTTGTATCCCGGCCTGAGCGCGCTCATGCGAAGCCCATCCGCTTGAGATGCGCCGCGACCTTGCCCTCCAACTCCATCACCCGTTCGGCGAGGCGCGGCAGCGGTGCCGTGTCGCGTACTGTAAGCGGCGAGTGTCCATTCTGTGCGAGCGCTGGACCATGAACAGCCATGCCTGTCGTCCCGACCATGCGAAGGATCGCCGCGTGGTCTATACAGATTGTCCATGACATGTATAGAAAAATGCCCTTTTCTATGCATGTTCCGCGCGGATGTGGTCTCATGGCTCTCGGCCTTCCCATAAGGCTTGCACATTGCCCAACAAGGCCACCAGCTCGACATTTATGTAGTAGTTCTCGCGCCCGATGCGCTGCTTGGTCATCAAACCCAGGTCGGTGAGAGCCTCCAATTTCTTCGTAGCCGTCAGCCGCGAGACGCGTAAGTCCCGTTCGATGAAGATAATCTTGCTGTAGGGATGACCAAAGATCGAATTCAAAAGGTCCTGGCTGTAGATGCGCGGCAGCGCGGTCCTGATCTTCACTTTGTGGCTCAACATCAGTTTGCGGATCGCATCGACGAGCAGCGTCGTCTGCAGAGATGTCTGTTCGACACCCTCCAGCATGAACATCACCCATGCTTCCCAAGCTCCATCATCGCGGACCGCTTGAAGCTGTCTGTAATACTCCGATTTATTTTGATTGATGTAGCGAGACAGATAAAGTACGGGTGTCTTCAGAAGACCCTGCTGCACTAAATAAAGAATATTAATGATGCGACCTGTACGACCATTTCCATCGTAAAAGGGGTGAATGCTTTCAAATTGATGATGAACCACCGCCATCTTGATCAAGGGATCAATGGTGCTCAAGGTGGGGTCGTTGATGAACTGCTCCAGGTTGCTCATTCCAGCAATGATTTCGTCGTGTGTCTGAGGCGGCACATAGACGGTCTTGCCCGTGCGATCGTTTTTCAACTCCGTGCCCGGCAGTTTGCGAAATCCTGCCCGGTTCTCCTCCAGTGTCGCCTGCATCGTGAGAATATCGTTGACGGTGATGAGGCCGGTCTTGCGCACCCTCGCAAAAGCTTCACGCAAAGCACGCGCGTAGTTGTGCACTTCTTTTGCTGCGAGACTAGCGAATTGGTTCGCCAGAACATCGCTTTTGAACAAATCGTCTTGCGTCGTGACAATGTTTTCAATGGCCGAGCTATCACGCGCTTCCTGCAGTGAAAGCGTGTTGATCAGGATGCCCTCATTGGGCACCAATCCGGCAGCGCCTTTCAATTCAGCCAGCGCGCGGTGCGCTAAAGTCAGTTTTCTCAGAATTGGCTTCGTTTCAAGGTCCTGCTCAAGCGGGAGACTTGGTATTTGATAGGCTTTCGTCATAGGTGGAACCCCATCCGGTTGAGATGGGCGGCGACCTTGCCCTCCAGCGCCGTCACACGCTCTGCGAGGCATGGCAGCGGCGCGGTGTAGCGCTCGCCCAGCTCCTTCATCCGCCGCGTCAGCTCCTGCGCCACCCGTGCCGTCTCGCCAGCGATGCGCGTCTCCAGGCTGCACATCCACTTGTCATCGACCACTAGAGCCTTCACCTCGTGCTCGCTCAGCTTCGGGTAACGCTTGTAGGCCAGATCATCGAGCACGGCCTCGGCGTCCTTGATCGCCTTCTTCAACTCCTTCTCTCGTTCGGCGAGCTTCAGCCATGCCCCCAGCGCCTTGGCCTCATCCGCCGCTGACCTGTCGGCCTTGATCTCCTTCAGCCGCACCTTGGCCGCCTTCTCGGTGACGACGACCTCGCCGTCCTCGATCAGCTCGGAGAACAGCCCGTCCTCGTTGCCGTGCTCCTCCTCCAGCGCCAGCAACTCCGCCGCCACGCGCTCGCGCTCGGCCTCGGCTTCCGCAATCGCCACTGCCTCCTTGGCGAAGTAGCGCGCGACCAAAACCTCCTTGGGCACGAGATCGCAGGCCCAGCCCTTGTCGGTGGTCTTCTCCTTGCCGTCCTTGCCCTTCTTTGTCTCGATGATGCGGGCGGTCTTCGCCACCCAGCCATCGGCGGCGAGGATATAGGCATCGTCCTGCATCACCTCGGCCCAGTAGGTCATGAGGTGCTGGTAGACCGCATAGGCGTCGATAAGCGGGCGGCCCTCGTAGTGCTTCAGCAGCCGCTCGGCCAACTCGCCGATCATCGCCTTGGGGTGGAAGCCGGGCGCGAGCGCCTTGAGGTGCGCCGTCTCGGCCTCGCGCCATGCCACGAAGTGCTTCGCCAGCCCCTCGGTGAAGGCGCGGAACTCCGGGTGATCATGGATCGCGGCACGGATGTTCTCCGGCTTCACGGCGAGGTCGACATAGCCCGCCCGGTTCGGCTGGAAGAGCGCGGCCTTGAGGCCGGGGCAGATGGCCCAGTAATCCCCCAGCACCTCGACATCCTGCTCCGGGATGCCGCCTTGCAGGTGCCCGGCGATATCGTGGCGGTCCTCCGGCGGCTGGCTGTCGATGTAGCGCGGCAGGTTGAGGTTGAAGTCGTTCTTCTCGATCTGGTCATAGCTGACCATGGCCGCATATTTCGGCACGTCCACCCCACGCCGGAACACATCGACGATGCGGTGGATGTCCATCTCGCGCAGGCGGTTCTTCGGCCCGTCCTTCATGAAGCCCCGGCTCGCATCGATCATGAAGATGCCGCGCCGGGCTGCCGCGTTCTCCTTGTCGATGACGATGATGCAGGCCGGGATGCCCGTGCCGTAGAACAGGTTGGCGGGCAGGCCGATGATCGCCTTGATGTAGCCGCGCCGGATCAGGTTCTTGCGGATGTCCGCCTCGGCATTTCCCCGGAACAGCACGCCATGCGGCAGGATGCAGGCCGCCTTGCCGTTCGGCTTCAGCGACCGGATGATGTGCAGGAGATAGGCATAGTCGCCCTGCTTGGGCGGCGGTACGCCGAAGCCGTCGAAGCGCCGGAAATCGACGGTGTCCGGGCTCTCCTCCTTGATCGCGAGGCCAGGCTTCAGCTCATTCGGGTCCATGCCCTGCTGCCAGCGCTTGTCGCTGAATGGGGGGTTGGCGACCACATAGTCGAAGGTCTTCAGCCCGTCACCATCGAGGAAGGCGGGGTTCGACAACGTGCTCTGGCCGGGGTGGATCACCGCGCCGGGGTAGTCATGCAAGATCAGGTTCATGCGGGCGAGACCGGCGGTGCTGCCGTCCTTCTCCTGCCCGTAGAGCGTGACACGCGCGCCCGCCTCATCCGCCACCTTGATGAGCAGGGACCCGGACCCGCAGGTGGCATCATACACCGTCGTCTGGTTGGTGGTTTTCGGGTTGCGGATGCCGATAATCTGCGCGATCACGCGGCTGACCTCGGACGGGGTATAGAACTGGCCCTTCGACTTGCCGCTCTCGGTGGCGAAGTGGCGCATCAGGAACTCGTAAGCGTCCCCGAGGATGTCATCGCCATCGGCGCGGTTCTTCGAGAAGTCGAGATCGGGATGCTCGAAGGTGGCGACGAGGCCGGTCAGCGTGTCGACCATCTGCTTGCCGGAGCCGAACTTGCCCGCGTCCGCGAAGTCCGGGAAGCCGCCGAGCTTGTTCTCGTTGGCAATGGGCGCGATGATCCTCTTGTTGATCAGGTCGCCGATGTCGGACTTCTGCTTGAGCGCAACAAGGTCCTTGAAGCTTGACCCCAGCGGCACCTTGATCGCGGCGTAGGGATGGCCCGCGTACTTGTCCGAGATGTACTTGATGAACAGGATCGAGAGCACGTAATCCTTGTACTGCGAGGGGTCCATGCCGCCCCGGAGTACATCGCAGGCCTGCCATATGCGGTTGTATATCTCAGACTTCTTGACCGCCACGACGCCCCCGCACAACTCGAATGCTATTGTGCTGGTATTAATAGCCGCCGGAGAGGTGCGTCGCCAAGCGTATTATGGCGTGCTCGCCTAAAGCACCGCCCCCGCCGCGTTGCCGACGAACAGCTCGCCGTCGCGGATGTAGCGGCTAAGCATGGCATCGGAGGCGTGGCCCGTTTGCTGCCTGATCTTGATGGTGGACGCCCCAGCCTGTGCGGCGCTGGTGGCGAAGCCCGCCCGGAGCGAATGGCCGCTGTAGCCCTCGGGGTCGATGCCAGCGGCGGCGAGACGCTCACGGATCACCTCGGAGACGGCATCCCCTGACAGGCGTTCGGGCCGAAGCTGGCCGTGCCGGGTGATAGGGCGGAAGATTGCGCCCTCGGTGATGCCGGAGCGCGTCAGCCAGTCCGTGACAGCGGCGACCGGGCAGTGCCGTGTGCGGCCATGGGGGATGCCGATCTTGCGCCCCGCGCCCTCCTGATCTGTCTTACTATGCCTGAGCGTGATGATGATGCCCTGCCGGACATGCTCGATGTCGGCCACGTCCAACCCCACCAGCTCCGACCGCCTGAACCCGCCCGCGAAGCCGAGGAGCAGCAGCGCCCGGTCGCGCACATCCTTCATGCCGTTGCCTATGGCGTCGAGGATGGCAAACAGGTCTTCCCGCGTCAGCGCCTTGGCCTGCTTCTGGGCGGTGCCGTGCTTGCGACGGAGGCCCCGAAGCGTGGTCTGCACCAGCGGCGAGCGACAAGGGTTCTCCACCCCAAGCGTGTCGTGGGCCTTGGAGAGCGTGGCGATGCGCCGCTCGATGGTCGAGACCGCCAACTTGCCGGCGAAGGCGGCGATGTAAGCGGCGACCTCGGACGGCGTGGCCGGGATGTTCCCGCCCCAGCCCAAGTAATGCTGCATGTCGGACTGATGTGCGCGGATCGTGTTCGCCGCGAGACTGTGACGAAGCAAGTCCTCGATCTGTTCGGCCTCGCCATCTTGAATGCAACGGATTGCAGAAGTGTGCAAAACCTCCGTTGAGGGGCGTGATAAGGAAACATGAGCACGGGTTTGGACCATCTCAAGCATGGGTCTGGCCCTCCATGATCTCGGAGCGGATGGCGTTCAGGATCGGCAGGCCTTCGCGCATCAACGCCATGGCCTCCCGCATCGCCTCCGGTGGGACGCCCGATGCCTCCTCCTCGTTGATCCGGCGCAGTTGATCGGACAGCGCGGTTCGGCGGCGGTTGACCAGCAACCCGCCCTCCGCATGGAACGCCACGCGGGCAAGGAACGGCAAGCGCTGGCCGGGTGGCAGGTGGCGGCGCGTCCATGTCGCCAAGCCTGCTTGGGTGCCGAGGAGCCTCCGGAGCGCTGTTTTCCCCTCTCTTGTATAGGCGTCGAGCGCCCAGCCCGGCACAGGCCCGGCCATGCTCTCCGGCGGCAAGGGATCATCTGCGAAGGCCGGGGCGTCGTCCTCAGGCTCCCCCGCCAGAAGCGGCAGCAGCAGGCACAGAGCCTCACGAGTGCGGCGGTAGCCCTCGCGGCTGATCTCGATCATTGTCGGGGCCACCCCGAGTTCGTCGAGCACGTCAAAGGCAAGTGCTGGTTCGCCCCGGCGCGGGCGGAAATGGGGGTTGGGCCGGGCGTCAGTCCCCGCGAGAAAGATCAGCGCCAGCGCCCGTTCATCCAGGTTGCCGGTGCCGAGAATGACGCGGCGAAGCTGATCATGGGTGAGATCAGCGAAGGCTCGTCGCTGGTTCGCGAGACTGGGCATCGTTTCGGTTGCCATCAGCAGGTCGTCGGTCGCCCGGCACTTTGGGGCGTTGCAGAGGCGCTGTACCAGCCGCGAAGCAACCCGCCACTCGCCGCCGAGATCGACACGCACCCGCTTGCCCGCGAGAACGGCGCTCACGAGCCCCACAGTGCAGGGATCGGCAAGGCCGATATCCTCGAAGGCAATGCCGCCGAGCCTGCGCCACAGCCGGTCAGGATCGTTCACCGCGAGCGTAGCCGCAGCGGCGATGGCGAGGTCGGCACGGCCCCGGCGGATGGCCTTCTGAAGCAGCGAGGCCGCAATCCATACCGAGACCGGAAGCGGCTCGACGGGCGGCGGGGTGAAGCGGGCGAGATGCGATGCAAGCTCGTTTCGGAATGAATTCAGGATGTCATGGTGATCGATCATTTGCCCTCCGTGGCTTTACGGGGGGCTGTGTGGATCGTCTTACCCACGAATAACGGTAATCCTGTTGCGCACCATGGAAAGGAGAAAGCGCCGGACCGTGCCGATTTCTGTGCCGCCGCGCGCTGGGTTCGACCGGGTTCAAACGGGGGTCTAACGTTCCCAATCACCGCCACCAAAATCCCAACCGCCTTGCCTGCGAGCGTGGGACACGGAGTGTCGTCGGAGATATCCCGGATACACAGAAAAGGCTGTTCCAGCGTTCCTACCATCGCGATTTGCACCGGGAACGGGGTCCAGACCACGAAATTTCAACGTGTTAGCGGATGTCCCGCTTGTCTCCCAATGTGTCTCCGGGTTTCGCGATCATCTAGGCCAGCCCGCTGCACGGATGCCCGGTTGCACACATGGGCCAGCCGCGAACTTCGACCTTCGGGCGTGGATTGCTGCGGCCTAAGCTCCTCTGACATCATCGCAATCCCGAGGAGGTAGCCATGTCCGTTAACTTCAGTGGAGTGCAAGTCGACGCCTTGTTCGCTGCTGCCTCGCGCATGCCCGCCCGCGCCGAACTCGTCAGCATCCGGGAGGCCGCCCAGATGCTCGGGTGCTCCCTGCGCACGTTGCGCTATCGGCAGGCGCGGGACGAGATGCCGCCCCGATATCGCCGAGGGCGGACCCTTTTCTACAGGCGCTCAGACATCGCGAAGATGGACCGGGGGGCTTAAGCACGGGTCGATGTGCTACAGGGACGCCGCCATCTTGAGCTTATTCGCCTGATCCGGGTCGATCCGCAAAATCCATTCCTGCTGAAATGGCTTGAGCGCGAGGAAATTGATGTGCGGTTTGAACTCCTTCCACCAGCTGGGGAGCTTGTGCTTGAGGAAAAGAGCCTCGGCGTACTGTATCCATTCAGGCCCGCCGCAGAAACGAACTGCGTCTTGCCCGAGGGTTTCGTAGAACTCAGCAGGCGTGGTGACGAAATACTCTTCTCCAGTTTCCCTCTTATAGTGTTCGCACGCCTCACGGTTACGCATGAACAGGACCTCGGCGGCGCTCATCGGGGGACGATATGCCGACACGGGCGAAGGGCGTGACTTGGGGGGAGCGATGGGCTTCTGAACCTGACGGGACCCGGCGATGATCTCGGCATCCGTCCATCCATCACTGCGCCGCTTGCGGATAGCCGCCGGGGTGATCTTTTGCCTAGCGGCGAGCTGACCCGGCTTGAAGTAGCGCCCGGTCACCGCGCAGTGGAAAATCACGCTGTCGCCCTTGTTGGCGTTCTGAGTCTTCTTGTCAGCCCAGCGGACCTTGCCCGGTGCATATTCGGGATCGTTGTTGTCGATCCGGTCGAGCGTGGCCTTCTTCGTGGGCTTCGGTCCGACATGCCGGAGGAAGTCCTTGAACGCTCGGAACGCCGGGTGGATTGACGCACCCTTGGTCTTGGCGCGCGCCATCATGTTTGAGTGCGCGGTAGCTTCGCCCCGGTACTTCTGACGAAGCTGCATGATTGTGAGGCTGTCGAGGTCGGCCAGCAGCATTGCCTGAGGATCGTTTCTCATTTCATCACCTGCGAAACTTGTTCTTGGTGTTATCTCTGAGTGCAACGCACCGCGTCTCGGCGACGAAGCAACTCGTTGAACTGTCAACGGAATGCCGAGCCAGCGCTTCTACATTTCAGGTTGCGTCGACTGATGAAATCTGGGCGTGCCCGCGCCCTCGCAGCCGCATGGGACAAGGCGGTCATGGTTTGCTACCCGGCGGGTAGAGGAAGCTGAGGTCAAGGCCGGGATAGGCGATCTGTTCGACCCACATGCGCGAGATGTCGGGGTTCCTCGCGTCGCCGTAATCGTCGGCGGTCAATCGCTGGCCCTGCGACCATCCACCGATGACGAGCAGCGCCTCTGCTGGCACCTGTGCTCGCCGCAGCGCATCGCGGACCGAATGTCGGATCGAGTAGAACGTCTGGCGCTTTTCCAGTTCGATCTCGGCGGGCATGAACACTTCGCGGAAGCGTTTCGCCGGGTAGGCGGCCAGGTTGCCGTACTTGTTCGGCCTGAGTTCGTGGAACAGGCGCGGGCCGTTCTTCTTGGCCTGCTTGCGACGCTGCTCGACGAAGGCCATAAAGCCGAGGCGAATGAGTTCCGGGTGGATCGGGATACGGCGGCGGCTGGTGGTGGTCTTCAGTGACTTGGCCTGCTCGTCATCCTCGTCTTCTACGAGGTCGAGATAGCGCGTCCCCGCCTTCGTGGTTTTGACATCGTCCAGCAGCGACTGGGCGAGTTCGTTCGGTCGCGAGCCCGTAAACAGCATCAGGAGCGGCAGCCAGAACCGCCACGCTCTATCCTCCTTGGTGTAGGGCTCGTTCGCGCCCGGCGCGCAACTCCGATAGAAGCCGCCCTCGAAGAAGCCCTTGATCTGCTCCAGCGTTAGCGGCATGCGCTTCTCGTGGAGCGCCACCTTGTCCTTCTTGAGAGAGCGGATGCCGTCGGCGGGGTTGTACGCGAGCATCCGCTTCCGCATCCCGGTCGCCAGTATCTCGCGGAAAATCGACAGGTAACCGTTCTGCGTGAGTGGCGCGAGGCGGGCGCGACCGTCCTTGTCGGCACGCTCGATAGCCTGCACGATGGTCAGCTTCGGATAATGCTTCACCCGATTGACGGGCAGGCGCGCGATTATCTGGCGGACATGCTGAACGGCATCGTCGTCGATCTGCTGGACCGGAGTTTCGGCCCCAACGATCTCAAGAATGACGTCACAGACCATCGCCAGCTTGTCGATGCTCATCTGCCGCACGCCGTCTTCACGGTAGGCGGCGAGCTTTTCCTTCTGAAACACCTCGACCAACATGCCGAACGTAGCCGTCGGTCTGCGGTCCGGGTCGAACATCGTGTCGTGAAACCCGCGACCGTGGTTGTCGTCATAGCGGTCGAGCTTGCGCAGTTGCCCTTCGACCAGACCACGCCGGACGAGTTCGCCGAACTTGACCAGCGTCTCACGGTCCTGAATGTCAGTCCCTGCCTCCCGGAGGACGCGGTCGCCGACGCTGGCAATCCATTCGTCGCGTCGTGGGTCATCAGGGTTTTTGAGGACACCGAGTTCAGCCTCGGCGTTCATGCGCATCTCGCGCAGTGCCTCGGCATCTGTCGGGGGGTCGACGGCGAGGCGCTCGGCGGCCTTGCGGTCCAGTGCCGCGACGGCGGCCCGCACATGCTCCTCGAGCACGTTGAGTGGGATGTCGGCGGTCCTCGCTTTTGCTCGATCACCGGATGCGGCCCGCTCGGAGCTACCCTGCTCAATGCTGGCGAACAGTGCATCGACGCGGACGGTCTCGATGTTGCGGAGCCGTCGCGCTTCCTTGATGTCGGCGGTGCCGAGTGACTTCTTGATGAAGGTGCGCCCGAGCGCGGGCACCATATGGGCGGGAACGCGCCTGTAGTAGGTCCAGACCTTCCCGCGCAGTTGAAGGAATTGATTGTCAGCCACCTTTTTCATGCCCTTTGTATACCATGTTCGTGACCACATGGCAGGGCGTAAGTGCCTGATTTTGGCTAGTTCCCTGATATTGCCCGACAGAACGGGAACCTTGGTGGAGCTGAGGGGAATCGAACCCCTGACCTCTGCAGTGCGATTGCAGCGCTCTCCCATCTGAGCTACAGCCCCGCGCGTTCCAGACGCGAAGTGGGGGTGATTTACGGGCGTCGGAGGGGCGTGTCAAGCGGGCAATGTGCGATTGTCAGGGCCGGAGGCGATGGCGGGCGGCGATCGGCGGGGACGGGCGCGGGCGGCGGGGCGAAGTTGGCGGGGGGCATTAGCCACGAATGCAGGCGGGTGTCGTGGTGGCTTGTTTGGCGGCGTCGGCGTGGTTACATGTCGGGAAAGCGCGGTGTGCCGTTGGTGGCCTGGTCGCCCCGAAGGCGACGCCGGCAGCGGTTGGAACACGGCCGGCAGCGGCCGAAACAAGGATAGCGTCGACCCATGCGAGCCCTTCTCGATGTCCTGTTCGTCGTTCTCGACCTCTATGTCTGGGTGCTGATCGCCTCGGCGGTGCTGTCGTGGCTCTACGCCTTCAATGTGGTCAATACCCGCAATCAGTTCGTCTCGATGATCGGCAATACGCTCTACCAGTTGACCGAGCCGGTGCTGGCGCCGATCCGGCGGCGGCTGCCGATGATGGGCGGGCTCGACCTGGCGCCGATCGTGGCGCTGCTCGGCATCTTCCTGATCAAGAGCATCATCGCCCACTACGTCTATCCGAACGTGTTCTGAGCCGATGGCCAAGCCTGCCGGCATCGTGGTGCGGGTGCGGCTGACGCCAAAGGCGGCGCGGGACGGCATCGACGGCTGGCAGGCGCTGGCCGACGGCAGCCGGGTGCTGGCGGCGCGGGTGCGGGCGGTGCCGGAAAAAGGGCTGGCGAACATGGCGCTCGAACGGCTGATCGCCGAGGCCGCCGGGGTCGGGCGGACAGCCGTCAGCGTCGTCGCCGGCGGCACGTCGCGGATCAAGAGCGTGCGGATCGAGACGGCGGAGGCCGAGGCCTCGATCCTGGCGCGACTGGCGACGGGTTCCGCCGGGCCGGCCTGAGCCGGGCCGGGCCGCAAGCGGCGAGGACGCGTCGGCCGGGAGCGGCGGATAGGGGCGCGGGGTCCGGGCCCTCGCCTAGGGATCGAAGGGATAGGCATCCTCGACGACATAGGGGCCGCCGCCGGTCGAGGATTTCGAGGAATAGAGGACGAAGCGGGCCGGGCGGAAGCTGCCGCCGGGGAAATCGCCGCGACTGTCGAGCCAGCGGGCGACCTCGATGCCGGAGGCGCCCTTGCAGCGGGCGATGGTGACGTGCGGGGTGTAGCGGCGGCCTTCCGGATCGAGGCCGAGGCGCTGCATCATCCGCTCCTGCTCGGCCTGCAGGTCGGTCAGTGCCTTCGACGGCTGGACGGCGGCGAAGACCGAGTGGGGCTTGCCATTGCCGAAACTGTCGACGCCGCGAATGCTGACCTCGAAGCCGCGACGGTGGATGCGCGCCAGTTCGTCGGCGACGTCGTCGGCGCGGCGGTCGTCGATGTCGCCGATGAAGCGCAGGGTGATGTGATAGAATTCGGGGCTGATCCAGACGGCGCCGGGCAGGCCGCCGCGCAGCATGGACAGGCGCAGACCCAGGTCGGCGGGGATCTCCAACGCGGTGAAAAGCCGGGGCATCAGCTTGTCCTCCATTGGATATCGACGGGATCGGCGTTGACCGGGCAGGGCAGGAGCGGTCGATTCGCCCCTGTCCGCCGACAAAAGGTTAACGGCCGGATCGGAGCTCGCCAACCGGCAATTTGGCAAAGCCGCGCGGTGTGGCATCAATGCCCGCCGGTGGGCGGCACCGGGCCTGTCGCGGACCCCGGGCCGGGCGGCGCGGCAACCCGGCGGCAACAGTCGACGGGAAATGCCTGAATTCCCGGCAAAAATCCGATGATTTCACGCCCGTGGCGGCGCGAATGGGGGAAACCCCTCCTTGAACTGTCACAATTCGCCGCTATAAACGCGACCAACCAAAGATGATCACCACTCCGCGTCGATCCGTCCAGGATCGGCAAGGGTGGTTTTTTGTGTTTTCCGAGAAAGCGACCTCCTCCATGAAGATGCGCAACATCGCCATCATCGCCCACGTCGACCATGGCAAGACGACCCTCGTCGACAAGCTCCTGCAGCAGTCGGGGGCGTTCCGCGAGAACCAGCGCGTCGCCGAGCGGGTGATGGACTCCAACGACCTGGAAAAGGAACGTGGCATCACGATCCTGGCCAAGTGCACCTCGGTCGTGTGGAAGGATACGCGCATCAACATCGTCGATACCCCCGGCCACGCCGATTTCGGCGGCGAGGTCGAGCGTATCCTCAACATGGTCGACGGCGTGATCGTGCTGGTCGACGCGGCCGAGGGGCCGATGCCGCAGACCAAGTTCGTGGTGTCGAAGGCGCTGAAGATCGGCCTGCGTCCGATCGTCGCGATCAACAAGGTCGATCGTCACGACGCCCGCATCACCGAAGTCGTCAACGAGGTGTTCGACCTGTTCGCGGCGCTCGACGCCACCGACGCGCAGCTCGACTTCCCGATCCTCTACGGTTCGGGCCGCAATGGCTGGATGTCGCGCCACATCGACGGCACCCACGAAGAAGGCATGGCGCCGCTGTTCGACCTGGTGCTGGAACACGTGCCGTCGCCGAAGGTGGACGAGGAGGGCGCGTTCAAGATGATCGGTACCATCCTCGAGGCCAACCCGTTCCTCGGCCGCATCATCACCGGCCGGGTGTTCGCCGGTTCGGTCAAGCCGAACCAGTCGATCAAGGTGCTCGACCGCAACGGCAATCTGCTGGAACAGGGCCGGGTGTCGAAGATCCTGGCGTTTCGCGGCATCGAGCGCCAGCCGATCGAGGAAGGCGAGGCGGGCGACATCATCGCCATCGCCGGCCTGACCAAGGGCACGGTCGCCGACACGTTCTGCTCGCTCGAGGTGACCGAGCCGCTGGTGGCGCAGCCGATCGATCCGCCGACGGTGACGATGTCGTTCATCGTCAATGACAGCCCGCTCGCCGGCACCGAGGGCGACAAGGTGACGAGCCGCGTCATTCGCGACCGCCTGCTGAAGGAAGCCGAAGGCAATGTGGCGCTGAAGATCGAGGAATCGGCCGACAAGGACTCGTTCTACGTTTCGGGCCGCGGCGAATTGCAGCTGGCGGTGCTGATCGAGACCATGCGTCGCGAGGGCTTCGAGCTGGCGGTGTCGCGGCCGCGCGTCGTCTACCAGAAGGACGAGGCGACGGGCGAATTGCTGGAGCCGATCGAGGAAGTGGTGGTCGACGTCGATGAGGAGCACTCCGGCGTCGTGGTGCAGAAGATGTCGGAGCGGCGCGCCGAGATGGTCGAGATGCGGCCGTCGGGCGGGCATCGCCAGCGGCTGATCTTCTACGCACCGACCCGCGGCCTGATCGGCTACCAGTCGGAGCTGATGACCGACACGCGCGGCACGGCGATCATGAACCGGCTGTTCCACGGCTACGATCACTACAAGGGCGACATCGCCGGACGCCGCAACGGCGTGCTGATCTCGAACGAGGCCGGCGAGGCGGTGGCCTATGCGCTGTGGAACCTGGAGGATCGCGGCCCGATGATGATCGAGCCGGGTTGGAAGGTGTATCAGGGCATGATCGTCGGCGAGCACACCCGCGAGAACGATCTCGAGGTCAACGTGCTGAAGGGCAAGAAGCTGACCAACGTCCGCGCCGCCGGCAAGGACGAGGCGGTGCGCCTCACCCCGCCGATCCGGATGACGCTGGAGCGGGCGCTGTCGTGGATCCAGGACGATGAACTGGTGGAGGTGACGCCGAAGTCGATCCGCCTGCGCAAGCAGCTGCTGGATCCGAACGACCGCAAGCGCGCCGAGAAGGCGAAGGAAGCGATCGCGAGCTGATCCCGCGCCGCAGGCTGTTGAATTGACTTGAAAAGCGCGCTCGGACCGGATGATATCGGTCCGGGCGCGTTCTTGTCTGGAGTAGCCTCGTGGATCGCATGTTCCTGATACTGGCCCGACTGGCCATCACCGCGATCGGCTTCACCCTGGCGTCGTTTTCGGCCGCGATGGTGATCGTCTACGTGATCGGGTTTCAGTGGACGGCGTCGGGCAAGTCTGGGTTCGACGATGCCGGGCAGTTGCTGGCGGCGGGGCTGTTCGTGACGCTGTTCGTCGGCATGCTGTCGTTCATTCCGGCATTCATCATCATTGTCATCACCGAGGTGAAGCGAGTGCGGTCGGTGCTGCCGTTCCTCATTGGTGGCGGCTTGACCGGCGCCGGGGCGGCGCTGTGGTTCTTCTCCAATCCGGGCGAGGCAAGGAACTGGCCGGTGTTCGCCGCCGCCGGCGTGGTCGCCGGTTTCGTCTACTGGCTGGTGGCCGGGCGGCGGGCCGGCGAGGGCATCACGGCGCCGGCAAGGGCCGAGGGCGACGCGAGCAGCGGCTGATCGCCGCCGGCGGGATCGAGGCGGCGGCGCCTCAGGCGGTGCGGCGGACGGCGACGCCGGCGAGCAGCCACAGGCCGGCGCCGAAGAACAGCAAGAGCACGGAAACGCCGGCCTTCTGGCTGCCGCTGAGATCGGTGACCAGCGCCACCAGCAACGGGCCGAGGAAGCTCGTGACCTTGCCGGACAAGGCGAACAGGCCGTAATACTGGCCGATATGTTCGGGCGGCGCGATGCGGGCGAGCAGCGAGCGCGAGGCGGCCTGCATCGGCCCGGCGGCAAGGCCGATCAAGCCGCCAAGGGCGAGGTAGCACTGTTCCGACAGGCTGGCGTAGAGCCCGTCGCCGGGGGTGGGCGGTGCCACGGCGACAACGAAGCCGATGCGGTCCGGGCCGATGGAGACGATGCCGAGAGCGGCCATGATCAGGACGACGAGGGCGCCGGCGACAACGGTTCTGGCGCCGATGGCATCGTCGAGACGGCCGCCGACGAGGGCGCCGACAGTGCCGGTGATGGTGAGCAGGATGCCGAAGACGCCGATCTCGATGGCCGACCAGCCGAAGGTGCCGGCGGCGTAGATGCCGCCGAAGGCGAAGAGGGCGGCGAGGGCGTCGGTGTAGAGCATGTTGGCAAGGAAGAAACGGATGGCGTTGGCGTTGCGGCGGACCTCGGCGAAGGTGCGCAGCAGGCTCGCCAGCCCGTCGGCGAAGGCCTGTTTCATCGGTACGCCGGTCGCCGGCTGATCCGGGGTGAACAGGAACATCGGCAGGGCGAAGACGGCGAACCAGAGGGCGGTGAGCGGGCCGACGATGCGGTCGCCGGCATTGCTGGCGGCATCGAGGCCGAACAGCGGCGTCAGGCCGAAGAAGGTCTTGCCGGTTTCCGGACTGCCGGCGAGGAAGCCGAGGGTCAGCACCAGGCTGATCAGGCCGCCGACATAGCCCATGGCCCAGCCGAGGCCGGAGAGGCGGCCGAGCCGCTCGGGCGGCACGAGGCGCGGCATCATGGAATTGTTGAACACGGCGGCGAATTCGGCGCCGATGGTGGCCAGCGCAAAGGCGACGAGCACCGGCAGGATCATCGCGGTGTTGCCGGGGGTCGCCCACCAGAGCGGCAGCGAGGCAAGCGCCATGAGGACGCCGAACAGGGCGATCCACGGCTTGCGCCGGCCGGTTTCGTCGGCGACGGCGCCGAGGGCGGGGGAGAACAGCGCGATGGTCAGCCCGGCGGCGGCGGTGGCATAGCCCCACAGCGCCTGGCCCTCGGCCGGGTTCGGCGCCAGCCGGGCGGCGAAATAGGGGGCGAAGACGAAGGTGGTGACGAGGGTGAAGAACGGCTGGCAGGCCCAGTCGAACATGACCCAGCCGAAGAGGCCTGCCCTGGAGGCGGTGCGGAACGGCGGCGACGCGTGCGACAAGAGAGATCCCCGGCTTGGCGGCAAATCACCGCCGGCCGAGAGTGGCACGGGCACGGGGGCTTCCGGAAGAGGTCAGTCGCGATCGAGCGCCATGTAGAGGGCGCCGCCGAGCGGCGTGATGATCGGGCGGATGGCGGCGAGGCCGGCGGCCTTGAAGGTGGCGATGGCGGTGTGGTTGCGCGGGTGCGGCGCCGCCTGCAGGCGGTTGACGCGCGGATCGGCGAAGGCGGCGGTGATGGCAAGGGCGATGGCGCGCCGGCCGAGGCCGCGGTTGAGGGCGACTTCCTCGGCGATGAACAGTTCGAGGTCGAGGGTTTCCGCCGGAACGCCCATGCGGTCCCAGATGGTGTCGGAATTGGCGTGGCTGAGCTGCAGGTAACCGATCGACTCGTCGCCGAGGCGGATCGAATAGGGAGCGATGCAGGGCGTCTCCATCGCCTCGACGATGTCGGACCAGCCGTCGCCGTCGGTATCCCACCAGCGCTGCACGTGGGGGCGTTGCAGCCAGCCGTCGGCGCGCAGCAGGTCGGCCGGGGTCAGCGGATTGAGCGACAGCGGCAGGCGATAGGCGTCGCCCTGGGGCTCGGACCAGACGCGCATGCGGGTTTCGCCAAGCAGGAAGCGACGGCTGCCGTTGGGTGCCGGCTGGTCGAGATCGGCATGGGCGGCGTTCTCGCGGGCCGCGAGCCAATTGGCCAACGGCCGCCTCAACTCGGTCATGGCGTGCTCGGCCAAGGGCCGGACCCAGACCGGCGGCATCGGGACTATCTCGCCCATCCGGCATTCCTCGACTTGGCGGGAGGCACGCGATCGGGAGATCCGGCGCGTCGCTCACCGTGGTTGATGCCGCCGGCTGGAGCGGATCGATCGGGATCGATCAGGCGGCCGGCGGGCCTGGCCAAGATGGCCTCGATCGACCATAGCCGAGAGCGATGCGCGCTCAAAATGATGATTGAAGACAGCGTGTGCGAAGCTTTGCGCGATCTGTAAAAATCGAATCATCCGAGAGAAGGCTTCGGAGAGAGAGGTAAACAAGTGCGGTCGCCAGGCGGGTTGAACGGGCGAATGGTTAAATCGAAAACACCGATTGAGCCGGCCAAGACATAAGATGTGAAGGGAAATCAACCCGTTCACTTGAGTTCTGGTTCTGAAATCCAGTTTATTACGTAACGTCAGATGCGCCGGTCGCCGGCGGCGGAATTGGCGGGCGCCGGAAAAAACAAAACCCGCGCCGGTCGTTGCGACGGGCGCGGGTCGGGATTTGGTGTTGCGTCCGGGTGGAAGGCGCCGATCAGGCGGCCTTCTTGCGGGGGGCGATCAGGCCCTTGTTGATCAGCACTTCGGCGATCTGCACGGCGTTGAGCGCCGCACCCTTGCGCAGGTTGTCGGAGACGCACCAGAAGGCGAGGCCGTTTTCGACCGTGGCGTCCTCGCGGATGCGCGAGATGTAGGTGGCATCCTCACCGGCCGCTTCCTGCGGGGTGATGTAGCCACCGGGCTCGCGCTTGTCGATCACCAGCACGCCGGGGGCGCGCACGAGGATCTCGCGGGCTTCCTCGGCGGTGACCGGCTTCTCGAACTCGACGTTGACCGACTCGGAATGGGAGATGAACACCGGCACGCGCACGCAGGTGGCGGTCAGCTTGATCTTCGGGTCGAGGATCTTCTTGGTCTCGACCATCATCTTCCACTCTTCCTTGGTGAAGCCGTCCTCCATGAACACGTCGATATGCGG
>JAEULV010000049.1 GCA_016793065.1 Hyphomicrobiaceae bacterium | reverse complement strand
CTCGCCATCCCGGCGCTATGGATCTGGCTCGCCGTTATCGGGCCGGTTTGATGTCGAACTCGGCGGTGAGTGGGGCCACCGAGCTGCCGCCCATGCGCAGGCGGAAGCGGCCGGGCTCGCGTACCGGGCGGGCGTCCTCGTCGTAATAGGCGAAGGCGGCGGCGGGGGCGACGAGGCTGACGTCGCGGCTCTCGCCGGGCTGCAGCGCAACGCGGGTGAAGGCGACGAGTTCATCGAGGGGGCGGGAGCGGCTGGCGACCATCTGGCGCAGATAGAGCTGCACCACCTCGGTGCCGGCGCGCGGGCCGGAATTGGTCAGGCGGACGGTGGCGGCGACATTGCCGGCGGCGTCGGGCGGGCCGACGCGCAGGTCGGCATAGTCGAAGCGGGTATAGCTCAGGCCCCAGCCGAACGGCACGAGCGGCGTCGGCTCGGCATCGATCCATTTCGAGGTGTAGCGATTGCCGGGCTTGTAGGGCCGGCCGCTCGGCAGCTGGCCGAGATAGATCGGCGCCTGCCCGGTGGTGCGCGGGGTCGATACCGGCATCTTGGCCGAGGGATTGGCGTCGCCGAACAGGATGTCGACCAGCGCCGGTCCGCCCTCAATGCCGGGGAACCAGGCGGTCAGCCAGGCGGCCACCTGGCCACGCGCCGACGACAGCGCCAGCGGGCGACCCTGGAAGGTGACGAGGACCACCGGCTTGTCGGTGTCGAGCAGGCGGTCGAGCAGCTCCTGCTGGCGGCCGGGCAGGTCGAGGCTGGCGCGGCTCTGGCCTTCCGAGGTCCATTCGCGCTGTTCGCCGAGCAAGGCGACGATGACGTCGGCATCGCGGGCCTTGGCGACGGCTTCGTTGAAGCCGAGATTGTCGGCGCAGGCGAGATCGCAGCCGGGATGGTGATCGACGGCGATGCCGAGGGCCTTGGCGCGCTCGGCAAGGGCGGTCCAGGTGGAAACGCTGTCGTCCCAGCGGGCAAGGGTGACCAGCGGACCGATATGCTCGTTCGGCTCGGCCGATTGCGGGCCGATCAGGGCGATGCGCTTGATCCCAGGGCCGAAGGGCAGGATGCCGCGATCGTTGTCGATCAGCACGATCGACTTCTGCGCCGCCTCGCGGGCGAGGGCGCGGGTTTCCGGCGTCGGATCGAGACGGACGAGCGCCTTTGGGCCCGGGTCGGCGATGGCGGCGATGTCGCGGCCGTACTTGACGCGCAGCACGCGGGCGACGGCGTCGTCGAGACGGGCCATCGGCACCCGGCCGGCGCGCACCTCGGCGGCGAGGTGGTTGGCATAGAAGCCGGAATTCATGTCGACGTCGACGCCGGCGAGGAAGGCGACGCGGGCGGCCTCGGCCGGGGTGGCGGCGATGCCGTGGTTGAGCAGTTCCTCGATGGCGTGCCAGTCGGAAACGACAATGCCGTTGAAGCCCCAGTCGCGCTTCAGCAGATCGGTGAGCAAATGGCCGTCGGCGGTCATCGGCCGGCCGTTGAGCGAATGGAAGGCCGCCATCACCGCGTCGGCGCCGTCATCGACCAGCGCCTTGAACGGCTTGAGATAGACGTTGTGCAGGGTCGATGTGGCGATTTCGGCGGCGGCATAGTCGCGGCCGGCCTCGACGGCGCCGTAGCCGACGAAGTGTTTCGGCCCGGCGATCATGCCGACGGCGCGCATGCCGCGCTGGCGGGCGAGGCCCATGGTGGTGGCGAGCAGGGTTTCCTCGCCGGCACCGTCGACCATGCGGCCCCAGCGGGCGTCGCGGGCGATGTCGACGGTGGGGCCGAGGGCCCAGTCGATGCCGATGCGGCGGGCTTCCTCGCCATCGAGACGGCCGGTGCGCTCGACAAGGTCGGGATCGAAGCTGGAGGCGAGCCCGAGCGGCACCGGGGTGATCGAGCGGACGCCGTGGAGGATGTCCTTGGCGAACAAGAGCGGGATGCCAAGGCGGGAGGCGCGGGCGGAATCGCGCAGGGCCTTCTGGTCGTCGGGCTCGAACACCGACAGGACCGAGCCGACGCGGCCGGCGCGGACCTCCTGGCGCAATGGCACCTGCGAACCGGCGCTGCGGGCGACCATGACCAGCTGGCCGACCTTTTCCTCCAGCGTCATCCGGCCGATGAGGTCGGCGACGCGGGCCTCGACGGCGGGGTCGAGCGGCGGGGCGGCCTGCGCTTCGCCCGGCGTGAACGCCGGAAGGGCGAACGCGAGGGCGAAGGCAAGGGCGACCCGGAGCCGGCGCATGGATCAGCCGGCGAGGGCCTGGACTTCGCGCAGCAGCGCGTCGCCCATCTCGGAGGTCGACACGGTGTTCTGACCCTTGTCGGCGATGTCGCGGGTGCGGATGCCCTGGCCAAGGACGTTGGCGACGGCCTTCTCGACCAGATCGGCGGCCGCGCCGAGGCCAAAGGAGTAGCGCAGCGCCATGGCGACGGAGCCGATCATGGCGATCGGATTGGCGAGCGCCTTGCCGGCGATGTCGGGGGCGGAGCCGTGCACCGGCTCGTAGAGGGCCTTGCGCTTGCCGGTCGTCGGATCCTCGGCGCCGAGGGAAGCCGACGGCAGCATGCCGAGCGAGCCGGTGAGCATGGCGGCGACGTCGGAGAGGATGTCGCCGAACAGGTTGTCGGTGACGATGACGTCATACTGCTTCGGCCAGCGCACCAGCTGCATGGCGCAGTTGTCGGCGAGGACGTGTTCCAGCTCGACGTCGGGATACTCTTCCTTGCCGATGCGGGTGACGACGCGGTTCCACAACACGCCCGACTTCATGACGTTGCGCTTCTCGGCCGAGGAGACCTTGTTGCGGCGGGCCTTGGCCAGCTCGAAGGCGACGCGGGTGATGCGCTCGATCTCGCCGGTGGTGTAGAGCTGGGTGTCGACGGCGCGCTGCTGGCCGTTCTCGAGGGTGACGATTTCCTTCGGCTCGCCGAAATAGACGCCGCCGGTGAGCTCGCGCACGATGAGGATGTCGAGGCCCTCGACCAGGTCGCGCTTCAGCGACGAGGCGTCGGCCAGCGCCGGGTAGCAGATCGCCGGGCGCAGGTTGGCGAAGAGGCCGAGATCCTTGCGCAGGCGCAGCAGGCCGGCCTCGGGGCGGACGTCATAGGGGACGGCATCCCACTTCGGGCCGCCGACGGCGCCGAACAGCACGGCGTCGGCGGCGAGCGCCAGCGCCATGTCGCCCTCGGAAATCGCCTTGCCATGGGCGTCGTAGGCGCAGCCGCCGACGAGGCCGCGCTCGATCTCGAACGAGGCGATGCCCTGCTTGCCGAGCCAGGCGAGCAGCTTTTCGACTTCGACCGAGATTTCCGGCCCGATGCCGTCACCGGGAAGCAGGAGGAGCTTGAACGTGGCCATGGGACATCCCTCGAAAGCGGACAATTGCGCGGGTCGCGGCGAAGCGGCGACGGTTTCGGCGCTCCCTTAGCAAGGGCGCGGACAAACGGCAATCGTCGGCAAGCGGTCGGATGGATTTAGCGCGCCACGGCCGCTTACGGGGTCTCGGCGGGGACCGCCAGCCATTCGCGGCCTTCCTCCTCGAAGCGCCACAGCTCGCCGTCCTTGATGTCGAACCAGGCGCCGTGCAGCCGCAGCCGGCCGCGCTCTTCCAGGGTGCGGATGCAGGGGAAGCTGCGCAGGTTGTCGAGCGAGGCGGCAACCGAGGTCCGCTCCAGCCAGAGGCGCTGGGCGTCGGGGGTGGCGTGCACCTCGCAATTGCAGTTCTGGACGAGCGGATCGAGCAGCGAGATCCACTTGCCGATGAAGTCGCCGGGCGACAGCGGCTCGGGGTCCTGCTTCAGCGCGGCGGCGATGCCGCCGCAGCGGCCGTGGCCCATGACGACGATGTCGGAGACCTTCAGCGCCATGACGGCGAATTCGAGGGCGGCGGAGGTGCCGTGATACTCGCCGTCGGGGGTGTAGGGAGGCACCAGGTTGGCGACGTTGCGGACGACGAACACCTCGCCCGGGCCGGCGTCGAAGATGACCTCGGGGGCGGAGCGCGAGTCGCAGCAGGCGATGATCATGATCTGCGGCTTCTGCCCGGTGTCGGCCAGCTTGCGGAAGCGCTCCTGCTCGGTGATGAAGCGGCCGGCCTTGAATGCGGCATAGCCGGCGAGCAGTCGATCGGGCAGCATGAGCGGTCCTCCTTGGCAAAACGCGTGACGTCGTCCCTATCTATCGGCAAAAGCCGCCAGATCAACCCCGGGCGGTGGCGCAAAATCGCCCAGGGCGGCGATGCGATCGGCGTTCAGGCGGAAAACCGGGCGTCGCGGCGGGGGGGGGGCGGCGGCGTCAGCGGAAGATGAAGATGTCGACCGTCAACGTCGCGTCGGGGGTGCCGGGGTCCTTGCGGTATTCCTCCAGGCTGCGGTTGGGCTCCAGGCCGCGGGCGACGAGATAGTCGTCGATGCGCTCATAGGTGACCTCGAGCTCGGCGAACGAGCCCTCATGCACGAAGCGGATGGCGGCGCCGCCGGGCAGCGAAACGAGGCGGACATCGGAGGGAAGGGCGGCGGTCGGCGCGACGGCGACCGGCAGCATGGCGCGGAAGGCGAAATCGGTCTCGGATTCGTCGGTATAGTCGGCGATCGGCGGGCCGGACGGGTTGAGGCCGAGCTGGCCGGCGACGGCGCGCAGGCGGGCGAAGCTGGCGGCGAGCGCCTGTTCGGCATCGGTCCAGGCGGTGCGGCCGTCATAGGCAAGGACGGTTCGCTGCGGCACCATCATCTCGGTGCCGACAATGGCGCCGGGGTCGGCATCCTGGGCGACAGCAGGAGAGCAGCCGAGGGCGAGCGCGGCGGCAAGGCCGGTCAACAGGAGGCGGCGATCGATGGGGACAGGGCGCATGCGGGGGCTCGCTGGGAAATCGACGTTGTCTGTCAGATAGTCGCTGGAGATGGCGAGGGGAAGGCGGGCGCGGTGGATGCGGCGTTTCGGCCCGGGGCGTTGCCGGCCGGCATCAGGCGGCGGCGATGGCAGCGATTTCGCGGGCGCCGATCAGCGTGGAGGCGAACGGGCTCTAGCGAAACCGATGCAATCCGCGCATATAGAAGGCCGGAGACAGGCAAAGCCATGGCGATCACGACACTTCCCTTCCGCAAGATGAACGGTCTCGGCAACGACTTCGTCGTGTTCGACGCGCGTCTGGCGCCGATCCGGCTGAAGCCGCACGAGATCGCGCGGATTGCCGACCGCAAGACCGGCATCGGCTTCGATCAGATGATCACGATCGAGGCGGCGCCGGGGGCGGAGGCGGGCGGGGCGGATGCGTTCATGCGCATCCACAATGCCGACAGTTCCGAGGTATCGGCCTGCGGCAACGCCACGCGTTGCGTCGCCTCGCTGCTGATGGCGGAAAGCGGCGGCGACAAGGCGGTGATCGAGACGCGCGCCGGCATCCTGTTCGCCTCGGCCGGCGGCACGCCGGACACGATCAGCGTCGACATGGGCAAGCCACGACTGAAGTGGGAGGAAATCCCGCTGGCGGAGGAGTTTCGCGATACCCGCGCGATCGAATTGCAGGTCGGGCCGATCGACGCGCCGCTGCTGCATTCGCCGGGCGTCGTCAACATGGGCAACCCGCACGCGATCTTCTTCGTCGACGATCTCGATGTGGTCGATCTCGCCAAGGTCGGGCCGATGCTGGAAAATCACCCGATCTTCCCCGAGCGCGCCAATATCTCGCTGGCCAGGGTGACCTCGAAGGAGAGCCTGACGCTGAAGGTGTGGGAGCGCGGCGCCGGCCTGACGCGGGCTTGCGGCACCGGCGCCTGCGCGGCGGCGGTGGCGGCGGCGCGGGTGCGGCGCACCGGCCGGCAGGTGCGCGTGACGCTGCCGGGCGGCGATCTCTTCATCAACTGGCGCGAAAGCGACGACCACGTGATCATGACCGGCCCGGTCGAGACCGATTATATCGGCGAACTGGAACTGCCGACCCTCGACTACCGGATCGTCGCGACGGCGGCGTGAGGGGCTGGTTGAAACTGTCACGAATTCGCGTAGAATTGGCATCAGATCGGCTGATCGCGGTTGATCCGCGGGGAACCGGAGCGCCGAGATGAAACCCGAGGGCACGACGAAACGGCTTGAGGCGCTTGACTTCGACCAGATCGACGATCTGGCGAAGGCGGCTTGGCGCGTCGCGGCGCAGCAGGTCCGCGCTTGCGGACTGGAGCCGATCGGGGCAATTGCGGCGTTAGCGCTCGTTTCTCAGGAAGCCAACTACTGACCGCGCTGCTTCCGCCTTCGGCACGTCATTCCTGCCTTAGAGCCGGAACCCAGTCCACGTTACCGTTGAGCAACAAACCGGGTCAACCGTCGCGGCGGAGCCAGATCGAGGCGAGGCTGGGGCTGAGCCAATAGGCGCGGGTGCCGAGCAGCCGGGCGAGGGTGGCGTGGATGACGGTCAGGACGCGCGGCGGGCGGCGGCGGTGACGTTCGGCCACGGTCGGGCCGTAGGGCATGTAGACGGGGAAGAAGGCGCGGTATTCGGCGATCGACGCGAAGGTGCCGACGCGGCCGTCGGAGCGAAACCGGGCGGCGAGCGGGGCGAGGTCCCACGGGGCGATGAAGTGGTTGTCGATCTCGGTGTGGGTGCGGCCGCAGGCACGGGCATAGGCGTGGCGAGGCGGGCGCGGCAGCCAGTGGGCGAAGGGCAGGGCGGTGTCGTGCGCGACCTGCGGAAAGATCCGGTTCGGCGTGGTGAGAACGACCATCCGGGTGGCTGAGCGGGCGAGGGCTTCGACGCAGGCGGCGACATTGGCCTTGCCGACATGTTCCAGGGTTTCGATCGAGACGACGATCTCGACCGGGCGGTCGAGGCGGAGCGACTGCAGCGTGGCGACGATGCCGGTGCAGCGATCGGCGACGCCGAGGATCGCGGCGATGCGCAAGGCCGCGGCGAGGCGGGGGGCGTCGGGCTCGACCAGGATGGCGGCCTTGCCGCCGGCGAGCAGATAGGCAAACGACAGCCAGCCGAAGCCGGCGGCGCAGTCCATCAACCGGCATTCGGCGATCGGCAGGCGCGCGGCGATCGGCACGACGAAGCGGCGGGTCATGTAGTCGAGGGTCAGGTCGAGGTCGAGGCTGGCATAGAAGCCGTCACCGAGACCGGGAACGGCGCGGATCGCGGCGATCTGGTCTTGCGTCAGTTTCGGCTGTTCGAGCATGGACGACGCTTCTCCGGCTCACTGGAGCAGCAGGCATGATCCACCTTCGCGGCAGTGCAGGCAACCATTACCGGCGGAGGATTGGGAACGGGGTAAATGACGGCGCTTGACCGGGGCGGGGCGATGGATCATGGATGGCGGCTTCGCGGCAGGCGGAAAGTGGCCGTTGTGCGCGAAATTCCCGTTCCCGGAGCACTATCGCCGCCATGACCATCGACGTTTTGACCTTCGGCTGCCGACTGAACACGGTCGAGAGCGAAATGATGAAACGGGAGGCGGAGGCTGCGGGGCTCGGCGACGTGGTGCTGGTCAACACCTGCGCGGTGACCGGCGAGGCGGTCCGGCAGGCGCGGCAGGCGATCCGGCGGGCGCGGCGGGAGAACCCGAACGCGCGCATCGTCGTCACCGGCTGCGCGGCGCAGACCGAGCCGAAGACGTTCGAGGCGATGGCCGAGGTCGACCTGGTGCTGGGCAACGACCAGAAGCTCGACCGGGCCTCCTATGCCGGCTTGGCGGATTTCGGCGTCGGCGCCAGCGAACGGGTCAAGGTCAACGACATCTTTTCGGTCAAGGAGACCGCCGGCCACCTGATCGAGGGGCTGGAGGGGCGGACGCGGGCGTTCGTGCAGGTGCAGAACGGCTGCGACCATCGCTGCACCTTCTGCATCATCCCGTATGGTCGGGGCAATTCACGCTCGGTGCCGTCCGGCGCGGTGGTCGATCAGGTGAAGCGCCTGGTCGGCAACGGCTATCGGGAAGTGGTGCTGACCGGGGTGGATATCACCAGCTGGGGCGCCGACCTGCCGGGCGCGCCGGGGTTCGGCAAGCTGGTCAAGGCGCTGCTGCGGCATGTGCCGGATCTGGAGCGGCTGCGGATCTCGTCGATCGACTCGGTCGAGGCCGACGGCGACCTGATGGAGGCGATCGCCACCGAGCCGCGACTGATGCCGCATTTCCATCTGTCGCTGCAGGCCGGCGACGACCTGATCCTCAAGCGGATGAAGCGGCGGCATCTGCGCGATGACGCCATCCGCTTCTGCGCCGAGGTGCGAACGCTGCGGCCGGACGTGGTGTTCGGTGCCGATCTGATCGCCGGGTTCCCGACCGAGACCGAGGCGATGTTTGCCAATTCGCTGGCGATCGTCGCCGAATGCGGGCTGACGCATCTGCATGTGTTTCCGTATTCGCCGCGTCCGGGCACGCCGGCGGCGCGGATGCCGCAGGTGGAGAAGGCGGTGATCAAGGAACGGGCGGCGCGGCTGCGGGCGGCGGGCGATGCGGCGGTTGGCCGCCACTTCGCCGCCGAGATCGGCGCCAGCCGACGGGTGCTGGTTGAGAAGGCCGGGCTCGGGCGCACCGAACAGTTCACCCTGACCGAAATCGACCGGGGCGAACCGGGCGACATCGTCGCGGCGACGATCACCGGGCATACGACGCGGGCGCTGACGGCGCGGGCGGCGTGATCGCTGGCAAATCCGGCAGGGCTACTTACATATCGAGGCGGGATGGACGCCTGGCGCGTCGACGAGGCGGGGCCGGACCGGCGCGCCGTGTCGCGGCCGGTTTGCCGTCCGGCGACCTGCGCCCGCTTTCGCCGATTTTGCGATTTCGCGCTGATTCTTCGAGCCCTTCGGGTTGATTGGGGGCGGCGCCAACTGGATGGTACCGATGGATCACGGCAGTCTTCATTCCGCCTCTGATGCGACGCTCGACCTGTTGTTTCGCGAGGCTCGGACCCATGCGGCCTGGAGCGACCAGCCGGTCGCGGACGCGACGCTGCGCCAGCTCTACGACCTGACGAAAATGGCGCCGACCGCCTTCAACAGCCAGCCGTTGCGGGTGGTGTTCGTGGCGTCGGCGGAGGGCAAGGCCCGGCTGAAACCGGCGCTGGCGGCGGGAAATGTCGACAAGACCATGGCGGCACCGGTGACGGCGATCCTCGCCCATGACGTCGACTTCCCGGCCTTCCTGCCCCGGCTGGCGCCGCACATGGATGCCGGCGCCTGGCAGGCGAGGCCGGAGGCGGCGCGTGCGGCGGTGGCCGGCCAGAACGGCTGGCTGCAGGCGGGTTATTTCATCCTGGCGGCGCGGTCGCTGGGGCTCGATTGCGGGCCGATGGGCGGGTTCGACGCGGAAAAGGTCGACGCGGCGTTTTTCGCCGGCAGCGGCTGGCGCTCGCACCTTCTGTGCAATCTCGGCCAGGGCGACCCCAGCCGCCTGCGTCCGCGCGCGGCCCGGCTGACATTCGACGAAGCCTGCCGCGTGGTCTGAACGACGGACGGAGGCCTGCCGCAAAACGACAAGACCGGATCGAGCGGGCTCGATCCGGTCTTTTTTCGTGCTGAACCGGCGCCCGGGTTGCGGGTATCAGTGGCGGAAGTGGCGGGTGCCGGTGAAGACCATGGCGATGCCGGCGGCGTCGGCGGCGGCGATCACCTCGGCGTCGCGCATGGAGCCGCCGGGCTGGATCACGGCGGTGGCGCCGGCCTCGACGGCGGCCATCAGGCCGTCGGCGAAGGGGAAGAAGGCGTCGGAGGCGACGACGGCGCCCTTGGCGAGGCTTTCCGGCAGGCCGGCGGCCTTGGCGGCCTCGGCGGCCTTCCAGGCGGCGATGCGCGAGCTGTCGACCCGGCTCATCTGGCCGGCGCCGACCCCGACGGTGGCGCCGTCGCGGACATAGACGATGGCGTTCGACTTGACGTGCTTGGCGACGCGGAAGGCGAAGCGCATGTCGGCGAGTTCGGCCTCGGTCGGGGCGCGCCTGGTCACCACCTTCAGCTCCATGTCGTCGACCACGGCATTGTCGCGCGACTGCACCAGCAGGCCGCCGGCGACGGTGCGCACGGCGAGGCCGGCGGCGCGGGCATCGGGCAGGCCGCCGGCGAGCAGCAGCCGCAGGTTCTTCTTGGCGCCGACGATGGCAATGGCCTCTGGAGTGGCATCGGGGGCGATGATCACCTCGGTGAAGATCTTGACGATCTCCTCGGCGGCCTCGGCATCGAGGGTGCGGTTCATGGCGACGATGCCGCCGAAGGCGGAGACCGGGTCGCAGGCGAGCGCCTTGAGATAGGCGTCCTTCAGGGTCGCGCCCTCGGCGACGCCGCAGGGATTGGCGTGCTTGATGATGGCGATTGCCGCCGTGCGGGCCGGGTCGAACTCGCCGGCGAGCTCATAGGCGGCGTCGGTGTCGTTGATGTTGTTGAACGACAGCTGCTTACCCTGGACCTGACGGGCGGTGGCGACGCCGGGACGGGTCGGACCGCCGACGTAGAAGCCGGCCGCCTGATGCGGGTTCTCGCCATAGCGCATCACCTCGCGAAGGGCGCCGCCGACGGCGCGGTAGGCCGGGCTTTCGGTGCGCAGCGTCGCGGCGAACCAGTTGGAAATGGCGGCGTCGTAGGAGGCGGTGCGGGCATAGGCCTTGGCGGCGAGGCGCTGGCGCAGGGCGAGCGGAATGCAGCCGTCATGGGCGGAAAGCGCGGCGAGCACCTCGGCATAGTCGGACGGGTCGACAATGACGGTGACGTAGGCGTGGTTCTTGGCGGCGGCGCGGATCATCGCCGGGCCGCCGATGTCGATGTTCTCGACCGCCGTCTCGTAGTCGGCGCCCTTGGCGATGGTTTCCTCGAACGGATAGAGATTGATGACGACGAGGTCGATCGGGGCGATGGCGTGCTCGTCCATGGCGGCGACGTGCTCGGCGTCGTCACGCACACCGAGAAGGCCGCCGTGGACCTTGGGGTGCAGGGTCTTGACGCGACCGTCCATGATCTCGGGGAAGCCGGTGAGGTCGGAGACGTCCTTCACCGCCAGGCCGGCATCGGCGACGCTCTTGCGGGTGCCGCCGGTGGAAACCAGCGAGATGCCGCGAGCGGCGAGCCCGGCGGCGAAGTCGATCAGGCCCGACTTGTCGGAAACCGACAGCAGCGCGCGGCGCACGGGTACCAGATCGGGAACGGGAATACGCTTCGGCGCGATGCTCATATCGGCTCTCCGGCTGAACCAGCGCTGTCATCAGGAACTGGGCTTGGTCGGGACGGCCCATCGTCGCCGCGCGGGCGGTCATGACGGACCCATGACGTTTCGACCCGCGCGATAGCATGAAACGCGCGGCGGTCAAATCGGCGAAGTCACGCAAGCGCGGATAATTCGGCGGAGAAGCGGCGGCTTCCCTAGCCTTGCCGCCGCCGGGGACGGTCTCATTCCAGCGGCAGCACCGGCTCGGCGTCGCCGCCGCGCGGACGCTGGCGGCGGGCATGGGCGACGCGGATGAAGGCCCAGCGCACCTCGCGGGTTTCCGGCAGGTTGCCGGAGAGGACGATCTGGGTGGTGCGACGGACGCCGCGGGCATCGGCGAGGTGGACGGATTCCTCCAGCTCGATGTCGCAGCCCTCGGCGACGAATTCCCAGCTTTCCGAATCGGTGCCGACCAGCATCACCGCGGCATGTTCGCGCACCAGCGCGGCGCGGATCGAGGGATGCAGGTGGAAGCGGATGGCGAAGCCGACCGCGTCGGGGCGACGGCCGGCAATGAAGCGATCAAGGCCGTCCAGCCGGCTGCCGTCCTGGGCGAGGGTCAGGTCGCGGCCGTGGACATAGCCGAAGCGGTGGGCGTAGCCGTCGTGGGAGACGGTGACGGCGACGGCGCCCTCGACCTCCAGCCGGCGGGCCTCGACATGGCGGGGACCGGAGAGAATGATCGGGCCGAGCAGCCGGTCGAAGCGGCCGGGCTTGACGAAGCGGCAGGACGAAGCGTCGGCGAGGATGGCGGTGGAGTGGGCGGCGGAGGTGCGCACCACCCGCTTCCATTCGCGCCGGCTCGGCAGCGGCGAGCCGCAATTGACGACGATGACCTGACCGCCGGCGGAAAACTCGAAGGCACCGGCGCCGGCATGGGCGTCGCGGCTGGCCCAGTAGGGTGGCACCTTGCCGGCGTCGACGATGGCGATGGCGCCCTTGACCTCGAGCCGCTGGTAGCCGCTGTGGACGGCATTGGCGACCGGCTGGCCACGGACGTCGTCGAAGGCGGCGATGGTGGAAATCAGGTCGGCGGCGGTGGCCCCCATGCCGTTGAAGGCGGCGAAGGAGCCGTCGGCGTGGCGGAAGAACCGCAGCATCGGCATCATGCGGTCGATGGCGGCGAGAATGCGCGGCTCGAAGGCGGCGCCGCGCTGGGTCAGCGCCTGGCGGGCCGGCAACAGGTCGACGAGGATTTCGATCAGGGCGGCGGGGTTGCGGCTGATGTGGCCGCCGTCGGGCAGGATCTGCCGGTCGAGTTCGCAGGCAAGCCGCTCCAGCGCGGCGCGGATCGGGCCGCCCTCGCGCGACATGGCGATGGTGGCGGTGAGCAGGGCGATGGAGATGCGCAGGCGCGGCAGGCCATCCGGAACCAGCGGGCGCAGGCGATGCAGCTGGCGGGCATGGCGAAGGATTTCCAGCACGTAGCGGCGGTAGAACTCGGCGGTGACGCCCTCGAGCAGGAAGGCCGATTGCGACAGCAGGGCGAGCAGGCGCCTGGCGATGACCTCGGGCTCCTGCGCCTCGGGCGGCAGGCGGCCACGGCGCAGGAACCAGTCGGAGACCAGCGCCTGGGCATTGGAGCGCGCCAGCGGCGTGCCGGCGGCGCGCAGGTGACGCAGCCAGCCGAGGCTGTGCAGCACCCGGCTCCATTCGACCGACGGCGCCGGCATGTCGAAGGGCGAGCGGCCGTTGCATTCGACGATCTGGCCGGAAAACACGAAGATGCCGGCGTAGAAGTCGTCGGCGACGGTGGGGTCGGCGGTGCGCAGGTCCTGCGGCGCGATCAGCACCCGGTCGGCGCCAAGGCCGCCGCCGAACAGGCGCGCCGGCGAGACAAGGGCGAGGAGCAGACGCGTTTCAGCCCTCGCCACCAGCGTGGCGAGCCGGAACCGATCGGCCCAGGCGCCGCGTCCCATTCGCTATGAATCCTTTCGCAATTCCGATGGCAATCGGACAATGAACCGCCCTACGGCAACCCAAAATGGTTAATCATTGGTTAA